>DATCXH010000141.1:0-7760 GCA_036565925.1 Vicinamibacterales bacterium | reverse complement strand
GTGCTGCGGCACGACCCGCCGAACGCCGCTCAAGGAGTCGTGCTCGGTCTGGTTGGGAAAGGCATCACGTTCGATACCGGAGGTATTTCGATCAAGCCGGCCGACAACATGGACAAGATGAAAGACGACATGTCGGGCGGTGCGGCGGTGATTTGTGCGATGTCGGCCATCGCGCGGCTGAAGGTGCCCGTGCGAGTCGTCGGGATCGTGCCGATGACGGAGAACATGCCAGGCGGTAAAGCGTTCAAACCGGGAGACGTTCTGATCAGCGCCGCAGGCAAGACGGTCGAGATCATCAACACCGATGCGGAAGGTCGGCTGATTCTCGGCGACGGTCTCTGGTACGCCCGTGAGCTCGGGGCGACGCACCTGGTCGATGTGGCCACCCTCACTGGTGCCTGCGTCGTCGCATTAGGAAAGACGACGACCGGGCTGTTCGGGTCTCCCGCCGCGTGGGTCGAGGCTGTTCGTCGCGCCAGCGTTCGCGCCGGTGATCGCTCCTGGCCAATGCCGGTGTTCGATGACTACAAGGATCAACTGAAGAGCGAGATCGCCGATTTCACCAACACAGGTGGGCGTCCCGCAGGGGCCATTACAGCCGCGCTCTTTCTGAAGGAGTTCGTCGCCGATCTGCCCTGGTGTCACATGGACATCGCCGGCACCGCGTGGGCCGAAGAAACCAAGCCGTACCAGCCGAAGGGGGCGACCGGAGTCGGTGTCCGGACGTTGGTCGAGCTGGCGCTGGACGCCGCTACATGGGGCGGGCAGAATTTGAAGGATTGATGCTCCTCCTGACACTGCTGCAAGAAAAGCCGATCATTGTCGATGTCGGCAAGGTCCCCGACCCGACGCCCGATATCAGTCTCAATTTCGTGGTCGGAATGTTTGAAATGGCCGGCGTCTTTCTCTTGGCCGCCCTTGTAGGCAGTCTGATGGTCGCTGGCGTAATACTCTTCATGAAGCGGCGTCAGCAGAGGTTGGCGCCCGACGATCCGGGTCACACAACGCTCCGAATCTGAATGCAATCATCATTACCTCGCTCAAGGAGAGCCTCCATGTTCCGACGTGTTCTACCGGTTGTTCTGATGGCCTCGTTCGTGGCGTCTGTCGCCGCGCAGACTCCCGCCGGATGGAAGGTGCATATCGATCGCAGCCAGAACGCACAGGATCCCGACAACAAGTCAGGTGTGATGTTCATGGCGATGGGGAAGGGCTTCCATGTCTCAGGTGGCCCGGCAGGCACCTACTGGAATCCTTCCAATACCGCGACTGGCAATTACACGCTGAAGGGCACATTCACACTGGTGAAGCCGAGCAATCACACGAATTACTACGGCCTCGTGTTCGGCGGCAACGCACTCGACGGCCCGTCGCAGACCTACACCTACTTCCTGGTCGCGCAGAACGGCAGTTTCCTGATCAAGCAGCGCAGTGGCGAGCAGACAAGTGACATCAAGGCCGCTACGCCGAACGCCGCGATCAAGACACCGGACAACTCGGGCAAGTCCGTCAACGCACTTGAAGTACGAGTTGCCGGTGACACCATCTCGTACGTCGTCAATGGCACGGTCGTGCACACCACACCCAAGAGCGCGGTGAAGTCCGACGGCATCGCCGGGTTCCGCGTGAATCACGTGACCGAAGTGATGGTGGACGGCTTCGAGGTTCAGAAGGGATAGTGAAGAAACTGCTGGTCCTCCTCCTGATCGCCGGGGCATCAGTCCTGGCACAGGCGGAGGACTGGCCTCAATTCCGCGGCCCGACGGGTCAGGGCCATACCACTGAGCGCGGCCTGCCGCTCGAGTGGAACGAAACCAACAACATCATCTGGAAATCACCAGTCCCCGGCCTTGGTTGGTCATCGCCAGCGGTTGCCAACGGACGTGTATGGCTGACCACCGTCGTCGAATCGAAGGAACGGCGCGGCCGCGTTTCAGCATCGTTGCGTGCGCTGGCGTACGACGTCGCCACAGGGCGCGAGTTGGTCAACGTGGAAGTCTTTCGTCGCGACGATGCCGGATACGTGAACCCGAAGAACAGTCGCGCGTCACCGACACCGATTGTGGATGGCGATCGCGTCTATGTGCATTTCGGCGCCGAAGGGACCGCCGCGGTCAGCACGTCCGGCGAGATTCTGTGGACGACGCACCTGCGGTATGAGTCGCAGCATGGCAACGGCGGATCGCCGACGCTCTATCGGGATCTCCTTATCGTCAATTGCGACGGCAATGGTGGCGAGGCATACGTGATCGCGCTCGATACGGCGACGGGTAAGACGCGATGGAAAACGTCGCGCCGCCGCCCGGCCGATCAAGCCTATTCAACGCCGCTCGTCATCACCGTGGGTCAACAGGATCAACTCGTGTCGGTCGGTGCGTATCGCGCTGCCGCCTACGAGCCGCTGACCGGTCAGGAGATCTGGCGCGTCAGCTATGGCGATGGGTTCTCCAACGTGCCGCGGCCGGTGTTTGGCCAGGGACTCGTCTTCATCGCAACAGGGTTCCAGACGCCATCGTTGCTGGCGGTTCGTCCGGACGGGAAGGGCGACGTGACCCGCACGCACGTCGCGTGGACGATCACGCGCGGAGCGCCCTATACACCGTCGCCGTTGCTGGTCGGCAATGATCTCTATTACGTGAGCGACACCGGGGTGCTGTCGCTTGCCGATGCGATGTCAGGGCAGATCGTGTGGCAACAGAGGCTCGGCGGGAATTACTCCGCGTCGCCCGTGTTCGCCGACGGCAGAATTTACTTTCAAAGCGAAGAAGGCGTGACGACCGTGATCGCGCCTGGTCGTGAGTTCAAGCGACTCGCGGTCAACCGTCTCGACGGCGCGACCCTCGCGTCAATGGCGGTTTCGAACGGGTCGTTCTACATCCGCTCTCAGTCACATCTCTATCGAATCGGCGAACGCAGCTAGTTCGTGACGTCCCGTGTGTGTCGTGGTTTACGTCGAATGATATACGATAATCATAGGATATCGTATGTCTAAGCATGCCATCTCGGTCACGCTGCATCGCGACAACCTGACGTGGCTCAAGGCACGGGCGGGAGCAATCGGCGCTCGCAGTGTCAGCGATCTACTCGACCAGCTCGTCAGCGAGGCTCGGCGCGCGACGCCGGGCGGGGCAGTGCGCTCAGTGGTCGGCACCATCGACATCGATGCGTCCGATCCACTCCTGACTGGTGCTGACGACGTGTTGCGAGCGATGTTTGATGTGTCGCTCAGGCGCCCCACGCTGGTGAAGGAATCCCGCTCGGCCGACAAGGCGGGGGCGAAGAGGAAGCGGCGTGGCTGAACCCGCGGCCGTTGCCGACACCCACACCATTCTCTTGCACGCCGTTGGTGGGCGTGGCCTCGGTCCGAAGGCGGCAGCCATGTTCGAGCGCTGCGAGCGCCAGCAGGCGATCATCTACGTGCCGGCAATTGTCATGTGGGAGGTCAGCCTGCTAGCGCGAGTGTCGCGCGTGAATCTCCGGCGCACAGTTCGTGGCTTCTTCGACGATCTGTTCAGCAACCCGTCGTATCAGCCCTACGACATGACGGACGAACAGGTCTTCATTGCCGACGAACTTCGCTTCAGTCGCGACCCGTTCGATTTGCTGATCTGCGCCGCCGCACTTGCGATGGAGTTGCCGTTGATCAGCCGCGACGCAGACATTCGTGCCGCTGGAGTGGTGCGTGTGATCTGGTAGTCAGCGCGATTGCAGCAGAGGATGCAACTCCGCGACGCGGTGCATGTAGCCGCCGACGCTCGCGTACTCCTTCGCCGCGGCTCGACGGAGATGCTCGAGCGCCTTGGTTCGGTCGCCAATCGCATCGTAGTACAAACCCACATACAACTCGGCGAAGAAACGCGATGACGGCTCGCTGCCAGCGGCTTTCAGGATCGCGTCAGGCGTCATCGTGCCGCGAAACATCTGGTAGATCTCGCGCATCGGCGAGCGCTGATCGGGACCGACTGGCAGCAGTGCGGCTTTCGCTTTGGCGGGCGACTCGGCCTTGGCGACACACATGAAATGCCACGCCGGGTTCTCCACGTCATTCGGATTGACGGTGCGGTGCGATTCGAACTGCGCGCGGCAATCCTGATACCGGCCGGCGTAATAGAGCGCGATGCCGCGTTGCCACAATTGCGGCGCGGCCTGCGGCGCGAGCGCGACCACCTGATCGAAACCTGTCACCGATTCCGTCAGCCGTCCAGCGAGGAAGTCTTCGATGGCCCGGTCCAGGATCTCGCGCGGATTGTCGTTCGTGCGTTGTGCCGAGATTGTGATTACAACGGCGGCGGCTGCAATGACTCCAAACAGGATTCGTCGCATCTGCATCTCAGCGTCGAAGGTCGAGACAGACAAGCGTGTTCTCGTTGCGAACGTAAACGAAGCCGTCGGCGATCGCGGGCAGCGGTCGCACCACACCGGGCAGCACCTGCGCGCGCGCGAGCGGCTTGAACGCTTGTGGCGACGCGGGCGCGAGGATCATCTCGCCGCCTTCGCGCATGATGAGCAGCTTGTCGCCCGCAAGGGTGATGCTGCCGGCGCGAAACTGATCCTGGTTCCACTTGACGGCGCCGGTCTTGAAGTCGACAGCGCGCAAGCTCGGACCAAACTCCTGCCGGCCGTGGTACCCGTACAGATACCCGTCGTAATACACGCTGGTCGCGTAGTGATTCGACATCGCCTCGTCTGACGCCCAGACATCGATTAACTTGGAACCCTCCACACGCAGCACGCCGGCGCCGGGGCCGTACTGGGCGGAGACGAAGATCGAGTCGCCGACCACGAGCGGCGTGGCGGCGTTCACCGACGCGGCGATGCGGGCACGCCAACGGCGTTGAAACTGAATGATGCCGGTCGCTGGATCCAGGCCGATCAGGTTGTCGCGCGTGAGAAATATAGCGGAGCGACGCCCGGCGATCGTCGCCGCGACGCCGGATGAATAGCTGGCGTCATCATCCGTGGCCATCCACACGACCTTTCCGGTCTTCGCATCGAAGGCGACGATGCCCGCCTTGTCGCCGCCGATGTTGGCGATGACGCGTCCACCCTCAACAAGCGGAGAGCCGCCCGCGCCGAAGTATCCCTTCGGCACGTTGAACCGCTTCATCGTGTCCTCGCTCCAGACACGAGTGCCTTTTGCGAGATCGACCGCGTGGAGCTGTCCCTGAGCTCCGAACGTGTAGACGATGCCATCAGCGACGACCGGGACCGCTCGCGGGCCTTCGTCGAAGCCGAAGTCGTCGCGATAGGTGGTGGGATAGGCGTAGCGCCACATCGACGCGCCGGTCTTGGCGTCGAGCGACTCGAGCACTTCCTCGTTGCCGACACGGTGGAAGAGCAGCACTCTGTTCTGCACCACTGCCGGTCCGGCAAACGCCTGACCGACCGGTTTGCGCCAGACGACCTTGGGTCCTGACGGTCCCCACGTCTCGAGGAGTGGAGGGCCTGCGTAGGTGCCGTTGCGGTTGGGGCCGAGATACTGTGGCCAGTCCGTGGCGATCGCCGGCACGCTCGCGGCGATCGTGATCACCAGAATTGAGAGCCATTTGCGTGGCATGCGTCAGACTTTACTGCATAATCCTCGTGCCATGAGGAACGGTCGCGCGGTCTCGGTGATGGCGATGCTGGCCTCGAGTTGTCTGCTGACATCACTGTTGTGGTCGTCCACGATCACGGCGCAGGCCCAGCCGTCGAGCCGATGGTGGTCTCCCGGTGATGGACGCACCCTGCCAGCCACGGTCGATTACGCCGATCCGGATGGCGCACTCGGGATCCTGAACACTGCCGGCGCGATCGAGACCAAGGGGCATCCATTCTTCGAACCGATTGGTACCAACGGCCGTGCATGCGTGACGTGTCACCAACCGTCGGATGCGATGACGATCTCAGCGGCGACCGCTCGTGAACGGTGGCGAGAAACCAATGGTAAGGATCCACTGTTCGCGGCTATCGATGGCAAGAACTGTCCCAATCTTCCGCAGGACGAACCGGCCGCACATTCACTGCTGCTCGAGCGGGGCCTCATTCGGGTCTTTCTGCCATGGCCGCCTCGAAAAGCGGACGGCACGCGCATCGATCCCGAATTCACCATCGAGGTTGTGCGCGACCCCACTCGCTGCAACACCGATCCGCGTCACGCAGGTCTGCTCACCGAGATCTTCAACTATGCGCAAAAGATTCCTGGTGCGCGGTTGAAGGTCGCAGCCAGCCGCGGCGCCATGAAGCTCTCGAATGGACGAGTCCTGACCGAGCGGCCCGGCATCGCCAAGGCGCGCGCAGAGGAGATCGCTGAACTGTTCCAGGGCGCAGGAATCTCGCGTTCATCAATCGAGTCGAACTGGCGCGACGATGCCGAGCCCGCCGATGGGGTTGAGGATTGGCGTAGCCGGCGAGTGACGGTTCGGGTCGAGCCCTGAAGGTGTCATGTCGCGCGATGGCATCAAGACATATCTCCTGTCGCTGCCGGAACGGTTGCTCCGATCCGGGCTTGGACTCGGCGCTGGTGTTGCGCGCGAGATTGGTGATGTCGTTCTGCCTGACGGCATCAGGCACACGCGGCTGTATCAGAACCTGGTCGATACCACGCTGCGATTCCTCATCGAGCAGGTCGGCGGTGTCGAGGGTACGTATCCGAACGAGGCGCCGCTTCCTGAAGACTTTCTCAAGCGGCGCACCGCCGGCAACGTCATCGAGGCCCTCGGCATCGTTGCTTTCCGTGCCTCGCCGGTGTGGGTGCTGGCGGCGCTCGCCGATGTCTGCGGTATGGGTCGCCAGTTGATTCCCGAGATCGCGGCGTCGCTCAAAGAGCAACACCTGCTCGACAAAGACACACACTTCACCAGCGTCGATCAAATTCTCGATGGCCTCGAGCACACATCATCGAGACTGGCAGACACCATCAACACACCGCCGCTCGACGTGCCGACGCTGCGTCAGGAATTGAAGGCGCTGCGCGAAGAGGCGCGTGGCCTCACGCCAGCCGCGCTGCCGTCTCGCGAGACGGTCACGGGGCTGTGGACGCAGCTTCACGCTGAAGCCGCGCGTCAGCAGCGCTCCGTATTTGAAACCTCCTCCATGATGGCTGTTTCCGCCGTCAAGACGCTGCCCGAGAACGCGCGTTGGTTGTCGGCCTCAGCTCTTGTCAGTGCGTCGAAGACGGGTCAGATCGTCGCGGGCGCGTTGCTCGATCACTACCGCGCGACGCTCGACGACATGCGTGAGACAGGGTTCGCCACCTATGCCGCGCGACAGCTCTCCCCGTACGTCCGTGCAGCGGTCGGGCATTTCTCGCCCGAGCGCGTCACGTTGACCGAACGCTTTCTGGAACGTAAGACGAGGAAAGGACAATCGTGATGAGGCGATCGCTGTGGTCTGCAATGCTGGGCGTCGCGCTTGTGACGTCGGCGCTTGCGGCACAAGGACCGACCACCGCGCCACGTGGCGACACCGCGCGTGTGTCGACGGACACTGTCGTGCCAGGCGAGCTCGTCATCGAGCCGCCCACTTTGATCAATCTCGGATTCGAGTGGTTCATTCAGGGCGACGCGAATCGGAATGCGGCCGTGGAAGTCGCCTTTCGGAAAAAGGGCAGTGACGCCTGGCATCCCGCGTTGCCATTGCTGCGCCTGCAGGGCGAACGGATCTACGCCGAGTCCCGCATCGATCTGATCGCACCCAACATGTTTGCGGGAAGCGTGCTGGATTTGGAGCCCGGCACTGCCTATGAAGTGCGCCTGACCGTGACCGACCCGGACGGTGTG
>DATCXH010000582.1:0-2263 GCA_036565925.1 Vicinamibacterales bacterium | reverse complement strand
AGCCGCAAGCAGATTTACTTCGCGGACGAAGTCGTGGAGATACAGCACATGCCGGCGGCGCACACCGATGGCGACGTCATCGTCTGGTTCCGGAAGTCGGACGTCATCTCGACCGGGGACGTGTTCTCGACGGTGACCTATCCGATGATCGACCTCGCGCGCGGCGGAACCGTGCAGGGCATGCTGGACGCGCTCAATCGAATCCTCGACATCACCTTCCCGGCATTCAATAACCAGGGTGGTACGCTCGTGATTCCAGGGCATGGACGCATCTGCAACGAATCGGACGTGGCCGAATACCGCGACATGACGACGATCATCCGCGATCGCATTCAGGCGATGATCGAGAAGCGCATGACGCTGGCGCAGATCAAAGCGGCTGGTCCGAGCAAGGACTACGACGGGGTGTATTCGACTCCCGCGTGGACGGGAGACATGTTCGTCGAAGCGATCTACACCGACCTCACCCGCACCCGTCGCCGCTGACGCTTCAGTCTTCGAAGATTTTGGCCAGAGGGAGCTCGAGGCCCGCAAGGAGCGGCGTCGTCAGCACGTCGTCGCGTTCGAGCGTCAAATGGAATGCGCGTTCGTAGCGACCCTCGATGCGGCGATACACGTCGATCGTGTCGACCTCGGGATCGACTATCCAGTATTCCTCGACGCCGAAACGCTCGTACAGGTCGCGCTTCAGCGTCGCATCTCGTTTACGCGTGGACGGCGAACCAATCTCGACGACCAGATTCGGTGCGCCCTTGACCCAGGGCGATGTCTCAATTTCCGAGAGGCGCTGTTGCGAGAGGTACAACAGGTCCGGTTCAACGACGTCGAAGGTCGACAAGATCACGTCGAAGGGCGCTGCGAACACTCGGCCCACTGGGTGCCGCTGCAAGTGAGACCAAATCAATCCAAGCACATTGGCGGAAACAGACTGATGCTTGCGGTTCGGCGTCAGCGTCACGAAATGCTCTCCGTCGATCAACTCGTGCCGCTTCCCGTCGTCGGGGAACTGCACGTAGTCGTCGTAGGTGAGCTTCACGCCACGGTTCGTCGGCCTCATCCCTTCGCTCCCGGGCACGCGCTCATTCTACCGTCGTCGAGCGAAGCGTGTGCCGAGTCGGTCTTCGCGCAGATCTCTCGGATATCGAAGCGGGGTGCCAGAAGTGATCGCAGATCTCGCCACTCCGGATTCGCTGCCCGTTGGCAGGATCTGCCGAGGCGATTGTCGAGGAGATAGCCTGGTGCTAGAGTGGCGCGGCTGGAGGAATCGTATGCCTGGGCGACGCGGTGTTTTCGTCCTGCTCACGTTGCTGGTGCTCGCAGCGCCGGCGCGTGCCGCAGATGTCGATGGCGCAAAAGTTCACTGGACGAGCACAGGCAGTGGGCCTGTGATCATCTTCGTCCACGGCTGGACGTGCGATGAGACGTCGTGGCAGGGACAAGTCCCGGCGTTCAGCAAGCAGTACCGCGTGATCACGCTGGACCTTCCAGGTCACGGCAACAGCGATTTGCCGAAGGACGGGATGTTCTCGATGGCACTCTTCGCGCGCGCCGTCGAAGCGGTGCGCGCTGAAGCGAAAGTCGATCGCGCCGTGTTCGTCGGTCACAGTATGGGGACGCCGGTGATCCGCACGTATGCGCTGATGTATCCGGCACACGTCGCCGGGCTGGTGCTGGTTGACGGCCTGGTACAGATCGCCGGCGGGCCCTCAATTCCGCGACCAGCGATGGTCGGCCCCGAAGGCCTGAAGGCGCGCGAGAACATGGTGCGCGGGATGTTCGGCCCAGCGACCACGCCGCAGCTGCAGCAGCACATCATGAAGATGATGCTCGGCACGAAGGAAGCCACCGCCGACGGTGCGATGCGCGCGACCTGGGATCAGTCGTGGGTCAAGAACGATCCCATCGACGTCCCGGTGCTCGGCGTCTATGCGGCGCGACCGGTGGCGTCTCGTGAGGCGATCACGCGCATCTTCCCGAAGGTCGACTACCACGAGATTCCCGGCTCGGCTCACTTCCTGATGATGGAGAAACCGGACGAATTCAATCAGTTGCTGAGTACGTTCCTTCGCACGGTCTATCCGTAGGCCGTATCCTGTCGGCATGGATCATCGTTCGATCGGATCGCTGCGCGTCTCGCTCGTCGGCCTCGGCTGTAACAACTTCGGGATGCGCATCGACGCCGCCGCCACCGAGCGCGTCGTCAACGCCGCGCTCGATGCGGGCATCAATTTCTTCGACACTGCCGACATCTACGGCGCAACCA
>DATCXH010000504.1:0-15435 GCA_036565925.1 Vicinamibacterales bacterium | reverse complement strand
GATCCGAAGGCCTACACTCGCCCATGGACCGTGCAATTGACGCAGTCCTTCGCGGTCGACGTGGAACTGGTGGAGGAGATCTGTCTCGAGGGCCTCAAGCCGATGCGCTGAACCCGACGCGGGATTGTATCCGTTGCGCGCGTAGAAGGTGATCCCGCACACACCCCCGCCGCTTCATCCACCTCACGAGGCGACGCGGAACCTGGGCCGCTGCCTCCATTCAACAGGACGCATCGGTGCCCTGGGCTTCGCACCGTTCTACACACAGAGACGCCGCCCACGACGCGCGATTAGGGACAGTGCGTCCGCGATGGTGGTCAAGCTCGTCGGCCCTCCGGCATCGTGGACTGCACCGGCGTTTCTCACACGGTGGTTTAACAAGAGTGTTCAAGCAGCGAATGATCCCGTGTTGGCCGGACTCAACTGCATGAACTGGTGGCGGTTTTTGGCTCTTCAACGCATTGGGCGGAATCGTCTGGGCTGACGCGTACGGCTTGGGCGCTTTCGCGTTCGGGGAAACGCTTGCGAATGCGCTGAGCACAATTGGCCTCGTCTTGGGAATTGCCGCTGCCTCCGCTGTCGTTGTCGCGCTGATCGTTGCCTGCCGGTTTGAACGACGGCTGGAGGACACGGCCGAATGCGGCTTCGGCCCGTTGCAGGGACCAGGAGGTTGCGCGCCGCCGCTCGCGGCCGGGGCAAGTAAGCGCCAATCACGGCTTCCAGTTGAGCAGTATCGTGATCGGTGAGGCGTTCGCGAGTTGGCGATTGAAGACCAGGAAGCGCCCATCTGGCGCGACTGCGTATTCATACGTGAATATCTGCGGGAAGATGTGCGTCGAGAACAGCGGCACCGGCGTACCCGGAGTCAGTACTGAGCCGGTAACGGTGACGGGAACCGCCATCATCTTTCCGTCAGGCGCGATGAAATAGATCTCCTTCCCATCGGCGCGCCATCGCGGTGCGTTGCCGCCGCTCGTCGATACGCGCACGATCCCTCCCGATTCCGGAAACGCGCGCACCACAATCTCCGGCTTGCCGAACTCCGAGGTTTGGTACGCGATCCACCGGCCATCTGGAGAGAACTCGCCCATCCGCTCTTCTGCAGGTGTGTTGGCGACGACAATCGGGGTTCTGTTTTCGCCAGTCATGGGCAGCGCGAACAGATCCGACGATTCGTAGTTCCGATCGCTTCGCTGATAGAGGACGTAGCGGCCGTCCTTTGACCAGGCGACCGGCTATTCGTGATCGGGCGTTTCCAGGAGGAGATTCTCGGTTCCCGCGGCGCCGTCAAAGCGCCTGGTCCAGATGTCGAACGTGCCGTTCCGCTGCGAGTGGAAGACGAGACGCGAACCGTCGGGAGACCAGACAGGAAAACCGTCGATCGCCGCATTGGTCGTGAAGCGAGTCGTGCCACCACGCACGAGATCCATGATCCAGACGTCGCGATTGCCGCCGATCGTGCGATCGTAGGCGACATAGCGTCCGTCGGAAGAGATGCTGGGGCCGTTCAAATCCGCCCCCTGTCCCAAGACCGTGCCAGCGCGATCGAACCAGGTCATTCGTGACGGAGTCGCCTTGGCCGTGCGGTACGCCATCGTTCCAGTCGTGGAGGTCGAGAAACCGATTGCTGTTCCAGCGCTGGCGTTCGCAATCGTCACGGGATCGCCGGTCACTTCCCCCTGCGATGCATTGAATCGACGCGCGACGAGCTCGCCTTGCAGCGTAAAGACGATGTGGTCCGGGTCGAGCCATTCGGCACCACTGTCGACCGGCGTGATGCGCTTCAGTGTCGGCGCGTCGAGCGATTTCAGGTAAACGGCCGACTGACCGGGGCCCGCCGCGGTGAACAGGAACTGACGGCCTCGCGGCACAAAGGACGGTCGTCGATGGTTCGTCTGGCCTGGCAACTGAAGCTCGGTGGCAGGGGCGAGCGCTCCGCCAGCAGCTGGCACCCGCAACAATGGAGTGACAGAGGTTGGTGCAAAGAGGATCGTGCCGTCAGCGCTCCATGCGCCACCCTGGGGATTGGCAGCGGGGGCGAGCGTTTGCGCGGGACCGCCCGCGATGTCGATTCGAAAGACCTGCTCGGACGCGAAAAAACCAAGAGACCTGCTATCTGGCGACCAGAAGGGAAAGCGCGCGCCGTCGGTGCCAGCGAGTGGCCGTGCCTCGGTCTGGTTCATCGCTCGCAGGTACAGGCGCGCGGCATCGCTCGACGACTCCATCGCGACGAAGGCGAGATAGCGCCCGTCGGGAGACAACGCAAAGTCGAATGGATCGAGCGTCGGAGGAGTCACAATCTGCAGCCGCATCTCGGGCGGCGGCGGCGTGTCACGAAAGTAGCGCGCGGCGGGCAGGGCCAGTGCCGCGAGAGCGATGAGGACGAGGGCGCCGACCGCGAACGGGATCAGCCCTCGTCTACGCGAGGCTGGCATCGGCGCCGCGACCGGCCCGGTCGTGGCGTGCTCGAGATCGAGACGAACGTCGCCGGCGGCCTGACGACGCTTCCGCGGCTCCTTCTCGAGGCAGAGTCGCAGCAACCGTTCGATCGATGGCGGCACATACGAAGGCAGGATCGTCCAGTCAGGATCCCGCTGCAGGACACGCGACAGGATGTCGGTTGTGCTGTCGCCCTCGAACGCCGGCCGCCCCGTGAGCATTTCGTACAACACGCAACCAAACGCAAAGATGTCGGCACGCGCGTCGACGGAGAGCCCCTTCGCCTGCTCGGGCGCCATGTAGGCCGCGGTGCCGAGGATGACACCTGCCTGTGTCGAGAGCACGCTGATGGTTGGCGAATTCGACACAGCGCCGCGGCTCGACCGATCAATGTCGGCATCGCTGTCGTCGGTGACGAGCTTGGCCAGCCCGAAATCCAACACCTTCACACGTCCATCGGGCGTGATCTTCACGTTGGCGGGTTTGAGATCGCGGTGGACGATCCCCTTCCCATGTGCCGCTTCGAGCGCGTCAGCGATCTGACCTGCGATTGACAACGTCTCGTCCAGCGGCATCGCCACGCCATGGATCCGCTCGTGCAGGTCTGACCGGGGACGAGTTCCATTACCAGGAAGCCTCGCCCGTCGAATTCCTCCAGGCCGTGGAGCGCTGCGATGTTGGGATGATTCAGTGAGGCGAGGGTCTTCGCTTCGCGTTCAAATCTCGACGCGCGTTCCGGATCGTGGGCGACGGCTTCCGGTAAGAATTTGAGCGCAACGCCTCGTCCCAGCCTCGTGTCGGTCGACTGGTAGACGTGGCCCATACCGCCCGATCCGAGATGGGCAGTGATGCTGTAGTGGGCGATGCGCTGGCCGATCATGCGTGGCGTAGAGTCGGGTCAGTTAGGATCGTCACGGGCGCCGTCGCACATTCTCGCGGGACTTTGAGATATTGGCATCTTTGACTGCCTGCTACCGCGACACGCGCGGTCCCGCTCGGCGCTGACGCGAACTTCCGAATCGCAACTTCCAACGACCCAGCACTTCCATTCCCAACGCCCAAGCATGAGCGGGTTCGAGAGTTTGGGAGTTGGTCGTTGGGAGTGGTTGGGAGTCGGCAGTTGGTAGTTCGGAATTGACAAGGTAAAATGGAAGGTCTCATCAGGAGCCGGTATCGTCTAGGGGTTAGGACGGGTGGTTCTCAGCCATCAAACCGGGGTTCGAATCCCCGTACCGGTACCATTTCAATGACAAAGAGAACGTCGAAGACGTGGAAGAGTAAGTTCGCGAAGCGCGTCTCGGACTCGCGGCGAGCATCTCACTCTTTCGCTGGTACGCTCCGCGACTGAGTTACGCACCGTACGGCTGTCAGCCGGACTGCCAGACGCACCGCAGGAAGCGCTTCGAACATTTCTCAGCCCACGGCGAAGCGGACGCTCATGTTCAGGCGGGTTACTTCTTCAATCCCGCCGTCCAGTTCAACACGACCGTGAAGGGCACCGCTGCGCTCAGCCCGACCGGCGCAATGAGCAGAAATCGCTTGCCGTCCGCGGTTACGTCGCCGACGATCGCGCCGGAGGGAGTCTGAAAGAGCGGGCTCGACGTCCCGGCGCGAAACTCCTGCCCGGGGTCCACCGCAACCGCCATCATTTTTCCGTCCGGTGCAAGATAGTAAATCTCGCGTCCATCCCCCCGCCAGCGAGGTGCGATGCCGCCGCCGCGGGAGACCAGCACACTGCCTCCGACGCTGGCCGACCCGCTGCTGAAGTCCGTCGCAAACTCTCGGACGTAGACTTCGCTCTGGCCGGACTCGTTCGAGACGTACGCAACCCATCGTCCATTCGGTGAAAACTGGCCCTGGTTCTCGTTGAATCTGCGGGCGTCGCGCAGGAACGGCACCGGCTTGCGATCGCCGCTCGGAATTACCCCGAGATCGATATTGCCCGGGGCGAGGGCGGATGCGACGTACCTGGCGAAGAGAAGGATCCCTCCGTCAGGCGACCAACTGTTGGCCCAAAGGCCTCCACTGCTTTCTGACCGCAGCAATTCGTCTTCGTCGCCCTCGCCGCTGGCGAGTGCCTCACGGAGACTACTGTTGTTGAACGTGAAGATGATGCGCTTGCCGTCTCGAGACCAGACAGGAAACTCGGCGAGTCCGGTGCCAAGTGTCAATCGTGTGGCCGCGCTGCCTCGCGAAAAATCGAACAGCCAGAGGTCAGCCTTGGTCGTGTCCACTGGATCCGTACGCGACGCGACGGCGCGAGCGCCGTCGGGGGAAAGCGCCACGCCGCGAAAGCCGCCTGGCTCCGAGGCCCGGCCGGACACGGCGCCCTGCCGGTCATACCAGGTGAGCTGTGAATCGGTGTCAACGTTGCGGTAGACCAGAACGTCGTTGGCGGAGGCCGAAAAGTAGGCGCCATCACGAAAGGAGCCGACCCGTTCCGCTACAGGTACTGGCTCCCCTGCCAGCGCCAGCCGCACCGCGTCGAACGGCTGTGCCATGAGCGTCCCTTCACGAAGGAACAGCAACCGTCCCGGGCCGGAATCAACCGACGCGGCATATGTCACGCCGACCGCATACGGCATCAGCCGCTGCGCGCTTTGCGCTTCCGGCTTGGCGTCGAGCGTGCCGATGTACGTGCCACCGGCCTCAGGCGCGCTCGGCGACACACGCAAGTACACGAAATGACGGCCGTCAGGAAGAAAGGTCGGGAGCAGATGGAATTCCTCCTTCCGCGACGGATCGAGCGTCGTGATGGGAGACACGGCGCCGCCGGTCTCGCGGACGTGCAACAGACCGCCGAAGTTCCCGAAAATGATGTCGCCCTCGCGATTCCAGGAGCCGCCCACGGCGACACTTCCGCGGGGCAGATCGCACAACGTTTGAGGCAGGCCGCCCGAGATGTCCGCCTTCTTGAGCTTGCCGCCGGCGTCGAACGCGACGAACCTCCCGTCGGGAGACCAAAACGGTGGCGGCGCGGTATCGCCCGTCTCTGAACCTGGAAGAGACCGGACCTCGAGCGAATCCATGCTCCGGATCCAGAGACGCGCGGTGCCATCGGCACCACGCCCCACGAAAGCCAGGTGACGGCCGTCCGGAGAGAGGGTGAAATTTCCAGGCCCCGCGAACTCGACGGTCGGCGGAATTTGGAAACGGATCGCGCTGGGCGCAAGCGGCCGCTCGCGAAGATGCTGGTACACGAGTGGCGCCAGCGTCGCTAACAGTAGCAGCGCAGCCCCCCAGCCAAGCCACCCGCGGTATGCGCGAGATCTGCCGGCAAGGATCGGTGTTGACGCGCTCGACGTGTCCGAGACGCTCTCCAGGGCGAACGCGAGATCGCTGGCCGTTTGAAATCGAGTCGACGGGCTCTTCTCCAGACAGCGATTGACAATCCGTACGAGGACCGGCGGCATTGGCGTCGCAGCGTTGAGTTCCGGCGGGTCCTCGTTGAGGATCGCCGCCATCGTCTCAGGCGCGGTGTCGCGGGCGAACGCACGACGGCAGGACAGGAGCTCGTACAGAATGGCGCCAAGAGCAAACAGATCCGCGCGATGATCGACCGGGAGTCCACGCACCTGCTCGGGCGCCATGTAGCCGACGGTGCCGAGCACGACACCCGGCTGCGTCGGCGGAGGCGTCGTGACCATCGCGCTAGCCGCTTCGAATGTTGGTGGATCCTGCGTCAGCTTCGCCAGACCGAAGTCGAGAATCTTGACCCGACTGTCCTGGGTCACGAACACATTCTCGGGTTTGAGATCGCGATGCGTGATCCCCTTGTCGTGCGCCGCCGCGAGGCCATCCGCGATGTGAAGCGCGAGCTCGACGGCCTTGCGGACCGGAATCGGCCCGGCATTCAAGCGGTCCCGAAGCGTCTCGCCTTCAAGCAATTCGGACACAATGAACGGCGCCCCGGCCTCAGCGCCGATGTCGTGCACGGCAAGGATATTCGGGTGGTTCAGCGCGGCGGCTGCCCGGGCTTCCTGCTCGAATCGACGGAGGCGATCGACGTCGGCCGAGAATGCCGTGGGGAGAACTTTGATCGCGACATTACGTCCGAGTCGCGGATCGCGCGCACGGTATACCTCGCCCATGCCGCCAGCTCCGAGGGCGGAGACGATTTCGTACGGGCCGAGACGGGCGCCGGGAGCGAGGGCCACAGGAGTGATGGGGATTATACGGGCAGGACTTGCGAACGGGGCCGGCTCAGGTGAGCCCCGACGCGTTGGGCAGGCGCACCGGCTGGTCGCCGCTCAACGCACGAGGTCAATCACTGCGAGGTCTGAATTCTCGCGCAGACGGTCAAATATGATCCTGCCAGGCATGAGATCAAAACTCCGTGTCAGAAAACCAGAGTCCAGGTTTGTGAGCTGCCGCTCATGACCTGTTTTGAAATCCACCATGTAGAAATTCACGGCGCCTCCGACGGCCGCGCCTTCCTTGAGGAATATCAGCCCATTGCCGTCAGGTGCGAACCGATACGGCGTTGACGTCAGATACGAGACGCGGATATCGGGTATCGGAACGGCGACTTTGTCAGGCGTGATCGCCTTCGTCACGAATGTCGATCCTTGAAGCGGTTCGGAATAGACAATGAGTTGGCCATCGGGAGACCACACCGGATTGTAGGAGGAACTCTCTGTCAGGCGAACTGGGGATCCACCGCTCACCGGCACCTTGTAGACATGTGTTCCTTTGCCATCGACGGCCGCCACGGCGACCCACTTGCCGTCCGGAGACCAGGACGCGGCGCTCCGCACGTCAAACGCGTCCGTGAGTCGTCGGACGTTCGTACCATCCGAGCTCATGAGATAAAGGTGCGATCTGCCCTGCTCCCGGAATGTGAAACAGATCTGTGTGCCATCGCGGGAGATTGCCGGCGCCGCAACCACGCCTCCATCGCTTCCCTTCCACAACTCGGTGACGTCGCCGTCCTCCAGCTTCCACAGACCGTCCCCGCCGCCCTTTGAAGATAGGAACAGCACGTAATCGGAAGCGACGCTCGGGCTGACTGCACGGGTATTTGGCAGCGACAATCGGCTGACGTTCGCCTCGGTCTGAACGCGATCTGAGATGGGAACCGTCCACAGGTTGGCACTCGGTGTTGCAACGGAAGCGATCAACCGGCGCGGTTTTGCGTTGCTCACAGTGACCGACAAATACTGTTCCGCGATCCCAGCACTCACTTTGTGGGGGACCCGTTGTTCCACATCCAACGCATACAACCATTGCCCTGAGCCGTCGTTCGCGGTACCGGAATAAATCAACGTCCGATCGTCCAACCACCCGAGATATGCCACTCTCGCGTTGTGAGTGGTGATCCGCTCAGGTGTGACGGGAGGCGTCGAGGAGACCGGAATTCGCCAGATATCCATTTCATCTGTCGTTGGTCGGCCCATGACGAAGTAGACGAACCGGGCGTCCGGCGACCACGCCAAATGGTGACGATGACTTCCAGGCTCTGGGGCGAAGATCCGTTTAGGACCGCGTCCGCTGCTGTCTGCAACAAAGATAGGATCGCCATCTTCGGCGGTGTGATAAGCGATTTGTTTTCCGTCGGGCGACCACGCCGGCTCCATTACGTCCGCGAGGAAACGACGCGGTTCGCCGCCCAGCACCGACGCCGTCCAGAGTGTATAAGGACCGGATCCCTGACCTTCTGAAATCCAGATGCGACTGCCGTCGTCGCCGACGAAACCAACCCTCCGAATCACGCCCGGGAGTAGGGTCGGAAACTTGCCCTGCGTGACGTTCACAAAGTCCGAAGTGCCGATCTGACTGAGCCAGACATCGAACCGCCCGCCGCGGTCGGCCAGAAAAACCATCACTTTACCGTCCGGCGACATCACTGCGTCCGTTTCGGTTCCCTCGAAGTCCGTGAGCCGTTCGGACCGGGCATCGGTCAGCGGGTTGTGCCAGGTATCGTCCTGTTGCCACGGCCGCCACAACACCGCGAGCGCGATCAATGCCGTCGTCGCGATACCTCCCGCTACGACCCAGCGCGTCTGGTGCCATCGCGTCGGTCGCTCATCAGGCTCGAGATCGCGCTTCGTCCCGGCGGCGGAGTGCCGCTGGATCCGTTTGAGATCGACGACGACATCGCGCATCGTCTGATAGCGCTCGCCGGGCGCTTTCTCCAGCGCCTTCTCGACGAGCAGGCGCAACTCATAAGGGACCGCAGCGGCAAGCGGCTCGGGTGTCCCGTGGATGATGGTCTGCAGGACTTCGAGATCCGTCGCGCCACGAAACGGTCGCCGCTGCGCAAGCAGTTCGTACAGGACGACGCCGAACGAGAAGATATCGCTGCGCGCGTCGAGCGCTTTGCCCGATGCCTGCTCCGGGGACATGTACGGAATGGTGCCGATGATGGCTCCCGGTCGAGTGTGGGCCGTGATCGTGTGAGTACCGGTCTGCGGATTCGCGAGGTCGTCGAGCTTCGCCAGGCCGAAGTCCGCGAGTTTGGCATAGCCGCTCTTCGAGACGAGGATGTTGCCAGGCTTGATGTCACGGTGCAGGATGCCAGCGCTGTGTGCGGCGGCGAGACCGTCACCCACTCCAACCAGCAGATCGAGGATCTGCTGCCACGATCGCGGCCCGGTCTCGGCCCACTCTCCCAGCGTGCCGCCATCGACGAACTCAGTCACCAGGTACTGCTGGCCGTCGAGCTCGCCGACCTCGTACACCGTGACGATGTTCGGGTGGTTCAGTGCCGAGGCCATCTTTGCTTCCTGCTGGAAGCGGCGACGCGACGATTCGTCAGCGATCTGGGACGAGAGAAACTTGATCGCGACGAGACGATTCAGTCGTGTGTCTCGCGCCCGATACACCTCGCCCATACCGCCCGTGCCGATCTGAGCGGCGATTGCATACGGGCCGAGAGCGGTGCCAGGCGCCAGGGTCATAGGCGCGGATGTTCGGCGCTGCCAGATCCCGCGAGCCGCATCATCCGGCAATCCCTGCGAATGTCACGTTCCGACCTTTCGCAAATCCCCGTACCGGGACCAAAAAGCCGATTCCGCGAACCCCTGTTTAGGAAATCACTAGATGGACCAGTACCGCTGCAAATCGTGCTGACCCTGCGGTGTCGACGAGAACAGCGTGGAATGGCGAAGCAAGAGGACACGCAGCGAAGATTGTCTCACTTTCCCGGACCTTCGATTCGTTCCATGACGAGCGCGGTGACGTCGTTGACCGTTCAAGGCCGTGGTGGTCGCAATGTTTCCTCCGCCGCCGGCACGGTCGCCTCATCAGTGGTTGCGGCGGCCGAGCGCGCACGGTTACGCGGCGATGCCGGCGAATCTCCACGCTCTCGGCGAAACACTCTTCTCACAACCCCGTACCGGTACCAACCTTCGCTTGCGCTTGCCAACGCGTGAGCTACGGTTGGCAAGCTATGCGAACTATGTCTAGGTAGCTCGCGACTGCTCCGCGATTACTTGCCGGGCTCGAAGCGATCGAGGCACTCATACGGGTTGACTCTGTTCTCAGGCTTCCACACGAAGTACCGCTTGAGATCGAAGGGCTTCGTGAAGTTGACGGGATCCGTCGTGGTCAGGATGTAATCGAGACGGCTGTAATCCGCATTCGGGATGAAGCGCTCGATCGTCTTGATCTGATCGCTTTGTGGCGTGCCCTCGTGATCGAAGTAACCAGCCGCAATGTGATCGGTCTCCACGACCAACGTCGTGCCCTCCCATCGTCCGCGCGAAAAGCCGAACAACGTGTGCGCTGCGGGCGCTACCACTTTGGGATTCATGTGGATCGTGCGCACCGAGTCGTACTCTTCGAGCCGCATGACGATCGTGTCACCCTTCTTGGTGAACTCCATCGGCAGCGGAGAAATCATGATGAGCGGCGTACCCTTCGTGCCGCACTTCAAGAGGACGTTGTTGCGCGGATTCCATTTCGCTAGCCCGGTCTTTCCAGCGGCGGTCAACGGATACCCGCCCTTGAACATCGGAAACGCCGCGGGGTCGCTCATGATCGTCGACCAGACGCGAAACAGACCGTCGGCCTTGGCTTTCGCGGCAGCGACATCGCCGGCGATCTTTGCACCAGTAGCGAGACGCCCGGCTTTCCCCGCTGGAAAATAGGCGGTGGCCGATCCGAAATTGAACTCGGTGTCGTTCGGCAGCAGCAGGCTCCGCGCAAGAATCTCGGGGCGGCCGCGCATCGAAGGCGAGCCCGCGATCGTCACGCGATCACCGACGTGCACAGGGCTCCCGTCTACGCCACGATTCCGCAGAATGCTGATCGACGCGGTTTCAGCATCCCAGATAGTTTCGACGCCCTTCTCGTCCCTCACCGACAGAAGAATCTGTCCATGCGGGTTTCGCCACGACACGGACTTGACGACTCCGGTGATTTCGATGGTCTTTCGCGAATCGAAGATCCCCGCCTGACTGTGATGCGCGTGGGCAAGATCCCCGAACACGGCGAGACTCACGACGACACTCACGACCCGGAAGAACCGTCGCATGCTGTTATCTCCTGTCGGGCGTGATTCTAGCGCGCCTTTGACAGCTTGGCATGGACGACCTTCCCGACATACAACATGGACGCGCCGCCGAGAGGGAGAGAAACGCAATGCTACGGCTCGTCACGACTTCGGCCTTTGTTGCTCTGATATTGAGTGTGCCCGCGGTCTTCGGCAGGGCCGCGGAGAGGAGTGCGACACTCCTCGCGGCTCAGGCTGGGCCTCCAGGGCCGGTCGCTGCCGATCCCGCGCGATACGCCGTTCTGAACGAAAACGACGTCGCCCTGATGATTCGGGCCAAGTTTCCTGCGGGCGCAAAGTCGGTGATGCACAGTCACCCTGCCGGCTGCGTGATCTTCTACAAGGACGCGAAGCTCAAGATGACGTCGCCGACCGGCGAGGTTCGGGCACACGAGTTTCGCGCGGGCGACGTGACGTGCGGCGACGCACACAGCCACCTGCTCGAAAACGTCGGGGGCGATACCGAGTTCGTTCAGGTCGATTTGAAGAACAGGAAGTCGTTCGATCATCGCCAGACTGGAAGAAGCCTCGTCTATCCTGCGCGAATCACCGCGCCGGATCCGATCGACGCAGATCCATCACACTACTTCGTCCAATTCGAGAATGATGTCGTGAGGCTGGCCCGCATCAAGGTCCCCGGAGGCGTCACGACCCCGATGCACGCGCATCTCGCCTACTGCATCGTAGAGATCCGCGACATGGAAACCGGCGTCAAAGCCGGAGACTCATCGTGCGGCGACGCGATGGCTCACGAGAGTCCGAACACCGCAAAGAGTGTGAATGAAGCCATCACGATCGAGTTCAAGAATCGTGACCGGTTCAGACCCTGACGGTCACTGACGCGGGATCGCCAAGGTCGGCCAAGACAGACCGATCGCGAATGGCGGCGTCAACAACAAGCGTCGCCCAACCTGTAATCAGCGATCGGATCGACGACTCACTTCCGCCCGGTTTGCTGATACTCCGGCGCGAGCTCCTTGCAGGCCTCGACTTTGAACGGCGCATCCGCCGGCAGGACACTATCGGAATCCACGTACTTGTCCGCGAAGTAGACGGGATCTTCGGCGACGATATCGCGCGTCAGCTCGAGGGTTGTGGGATTCAGCGTGAAGCGCTCGACGACGTGCAGCTTGTCGCTGTGAGGGAGGTTACCTGCCAGGCTTCCAGGCAGGAAGCCGACCGTGTCGACGACGAGCGTATCGCCGTCCCAGCGTCCGATCGAATGACCGGCGCGGCTCGGCTTGATATTCGCCGGGTGCGCGGTCATGTTCATGTTCACCATCCGGGTCAGACCGACGCCATATTCCATCTTGATGACATTCGCGCTCTGAGTGATGCGGCCGATCGCGCCGTCGAACACCCAGTCGAACAGGATGCTCGTGACCTGGCAGGAGAGCCGTGGGTTCTCCGACGTGGGCCGCTTGCGCAACGCGTCTGCCGCTGCCTGTCCCGCTGCAGTCAACTTCACGGGCGGCGGAAACCAGCCCGCCGGTCCGGCGGGCATCGGTAGTTTTCCGGATCTGATCTCGGCGGCCTTGCTGATCGGCACGAGCCCGGCGCGCCCGCCAGGCGGCGTCGCCAACACTTGTTGCTCCTGCGCCCAGTCGCCCGCGAGGTTCGGCTTGCCGTTCGCCAGCCGGAACGGTCGTTTCGTGCGGTCGACGGATTTCGCGTCGCTCAGCTGCTGATAGCGCTCGAGCGTCGGCTTCTGGCCAAGCGTCATCGTGTCCACAGTGCACGCCGTCGGATCCTCGCGATGCGGATGGCCCGCAATCTTGATGGTCGTGCCCTTCACGAACATCTCCGGCGACCAGCCCGAACGTCGGAGCACCGTGGCGCCCCGCGTCTCGCATTTCATTGCGATGACCTTACCGTCGGTGCCGACGACATCGAAATAGACATACGTATGTGGGTTGACGAAGTCGACCCGTGTCAGCTTGCCTTCGAGCTCCACGTTCTTCCGCATGTCGTAGAGGCCGGCGCCGTGATGCGCGTAGGCGCGTTCGACGAGCAACGGTAGCGTGAGCAGGGTGGCGACGAGTACCGCGAGTGTCAGTCTTGTCATCGTGTCCCCTTCGGCGTCGCCGAGCCGTCCATCAAGCGGCGAGCATTGTCTCACTCTTTTCCGCAAACCTTCGGTCCGGTAACAAGTTTCGCCCGTCTGGTGATCCTCGTATTCGATCTGCGTGGGACGGTTATACTCCGTCCACCATGAACGATCCTGCCGACGTCCTCTTACAAGTCGCGATGAGTCACGGTCTTCCCCGGTGTCTTCACGCCGTCGCGGAACTCGGTATCGCCGATGCGTTGGGGGAATTGCCGCGAAGTGCAGAAGAACTTGCGAGCGAGACCGGAACAGATGCAGGTGCACTCGCGCGCTCGCTCCGAGTGCTTTCTGCTGCAGAAATTTTCGAGCCTCGTAACGGCGCGTGGGGCCACACGCCCGCATCGCGCTTGCTGCGATCGGATCATCCGCAATCAATGCGATCGTTTGTGCGAATGATCGGTTTGCCCGTGTACTGGCGAGGATTTGAATACTTCGCCGATGCTTTGAGGACCGGAGAGTCCGTTCAAGAGCGAGTCGTCCCAGGCGGCTATTGGAAGTACTTGAGCGAGCATCCGGAGGAGGCCCGTCTCTTCGACGAGGCGATGGTGGGGAAAGCGGCGGGACAGATCGCCGGGGTTTTGAGGTCCTACGACTTTTCCGCCTTTGGAACGATCGCCGACATCGGCGGCGGGCGGGGCCATCTGCTGGCTGCCGTGCTGCAGGCGGCGCCCGGAGCTCACGGAGTGCTATTCGATCAGCCGCATGTCACTGCCGCTGCCCAGGCTGCGGGAATGGAATCAGGACGGCTGCGGGTGCATCCCGGAGATTTCTTCACGAGTGCGTTGCCCTCCGCCGATTGCTATCTCATCATGCAGGTCATCCACGACTGGGACGATCAGAAAGCCGCTCGGATTCTTGCGGCCATTCGAAGGGCAGCTGCGCCAGGAGCGAAGCTTCTGCTGATCGAGTGCCTCGTGCCGGAGGATTCGAAGCCAAGCTGGACGAAGATGCTCGATCTGCAAATGCTCACACTGCTGTCGGGAAAGGAGCGAACGAAGAAGGAGTATTCCGAGATGCTTCGAACCGCCGGCTTCAGTGTCGAAAGAGTGATTGATATCGGGATGTCGACATCGATCCTGGAGTCAGTTGCGCTGTGAGATGAGAACAGCTCAGTGCGTCATGACATAGACGGCGACGTTCACACCGAGCGCATAGCCCTTTCCCCCATAGGTGTGGAAGTACTCCTGGTTGTCGCCTTCCCGCTCCCAGCTGTCTGACACGTCCGAGTTCATGCTCACGAACACCACCAGCCGGCCGTGGTCGTCGAACACACCGTAGTAGTGGACGGTTGAAGGACCAATCTCAGAATCCTGGCCGCTACGCTGCCATGAGCCGAGCGACGGGATCTGCGGGAGCGGATTGACCCGATAGAGCGTCGAGAAGATCGGGTGCTCGAGGGGCAGATCGACGATCGTTGCGTCGGGCAGGATTCGCAGGAGATTCGGACGGATGTAATCGAAATCCGGATCCCAGTTGTCGTCGATCCAGAGAAAGCCGCCCTTCAGCAAATACTCGCGCATGCGGACCGTCTCTGCAGGCGTGAAGTCGTAGTTGGCCGCATTCTGCATGCGCAAGTACGGGCACTGGAAGAGAGCGGGATCCATGGCTGTGACGTTCGCAAAACCCGGGTCGCCATTGTTCCACCGGCTGATCGTCGTTGTGGTGAACTCGGAGAGACGCACCAGAAAGTTGTAGTCCGCTTGCGGATAGTCGTCACCCCACCCGGACTTTCTCGCTCTGCGGATGTTCTGGTACCTCAGGCGGCAGAACGTGAATCCGATCGCCTTGTCGGGGAGTCCGTGGTTGATCGGTATCTGGAGGTTGCGTCCGTTGGTCAGGATGGTGGACCGCTGCGCCGCGACACTGATAGCGGCCAGTCCGAGCGCGAACGCCAAGGCCAGTGCGAACCGCATCCATCGAGCCGATGCCAGCGTCCGCCGCATGTGCGCATCGTACAACGACTGCGTGTGAGGAGTCGGGCTCGCGCGCGGGGGCCGTGAATTCGGCACGAGGGTAAGGCATGGTGGCGTAATCTACTCGGCATGCTCGAGCCGAACGCGCGGCGCGGATTCCACGGACCGCTGCGTGTGCAACTTCACCTGCGATTGCTCCTTTTAACAGTCCTGACGATTGGAAGCGTGGTAACCGCACACACGCAATCCAGGCCGTATGTGGGCGGCTCAGTGAGCGTCGTTAGCGAGACACGCTCAGAAACTATTCAGCCTGCCGGCACCACATGGGGCGGTAGTCTTCTGCTTGGCCTACCCTTGTCTCCACGCGTGAGCCTTGAGTTCGAGCCCTCGTTCATCGGCTCCTTGGATCCAGGGGAGTACACGTATCGGCCTAGCCCTTCGCTCCAGGCGCATGTGACCACGCACAGACGTGACACTTTCTT
>DATCXH010000260.1:0-3088 GCA_036565925.1 Vicinamibacterales bacterium | reverse complement strand
GCGACGCCGATGATCAAGCCGAGGGCAGTCAGCGCCGTACGCATCGCATTTCTGCGAAGGGCCGAGATGGCGATGTTGAGTGTGACTAAAGGGGACATCGTTTTCCTCGGTCCGGCTACAGCCGGACACTACGCTGAGCGTTCCTCCAGCTCCGCTTCGAACTTTGCGAGTTCGTCAGCGGCGAACCGCCGTTTCGTCACCGCCTGGTCGAGGCGGACGCGTCCGTCCCGGAAGCCGATGATGCGTGTCGCGTACTCGGCGATGTCGGCCTCGTGCGTCACGAGGACGATGGTGATGTGTCGTTCGGCGTTGAGCCGCTGAAAGATCCCCATGACCTCGATGCTCGTGCGCGAGTCGAGGTTGCCGGTCGGCTCATCGGCGAGAAGGAGCGAGGGGTTGTTGACCAGCGCGCGGGCGATCGCCACGCGCTGTTGCTGACCACCAGACAATTGATTCGGGTGGTGATCCATTCGTGCACCAAGGCCGACCGCATCGAGCGCTGCCGCCGCACGCGCCCGACGTTCCTTGGCCGGAATCGGCGGGCCATACAGCATCGGGAGCTCCACGTTCTCAATCGCCGACGTACGCGACAGCAGGTTGAAACCCTGGAACACGAAGCCGATGTCGCGGTTGCGTACCGCGGAGAGTTCGCGCTTCGACAACCTCGACACATCGCGGCCATTGAGCAGGTAGGACCCCTCAGTCGGCCGATCGAGGCAGCCAATCAAGTGCATGAACGTCGACTTGCCCGACCCTGACGGTCCGGTGAGCGCGACGAACTCGCCAGGGTCGATCGACAGCGACACGCCGCGCAGCGCTGGCACGTCTACCTCGCCGACGTGATACGTCTTGGTGAGATCACGAACGATCAGCGCGTGCGCGCTCATCGCCGGCCTCCTGCGTTGTTGCCGCCGCCACCGCCACCGCCACCGAACCGTCGGCCCTGCGGAATCAGCGGTGACCCGGCCGGTGCGGCAGCGGTTGGTGTTGACGGCGTGGTCACTCCGGTGACGACACGCGTGCCGGCCGTCAGATCGCTGTTCATCACCACGGTCTGCGTGCCGTCGGTGATCCCGACCTGCACCGGGACGCGTTTCAGGTTGTTGTCGGCGAGGACCCACACTGCGTTGCGCTGGCCATTGCCGGCGTTGCGGTCTCGACGCTGACCTTGTCCATCAGTGCCAGCTTGCGGACCGCGCGCGTTCGTGCCTGCTTGTGTCCCGCGCGCAAATTCGCCTTGCGCACGCTGACGCGGCTCCGGCGGTTTCTGCCCGAGTGCCTGGAAGGCTTCCGCCGTCGGGCGGAATCGCAGCGCCGCATTTGGTACCTTGATCGCATCCTCGGCGCGTCCGGTCTCGATCGTGACCGCAGCGGTCATGCCGGGCTTCAGCTTGAGATCGGCGTTCGGCACTTCGATCATCGTGATGTAGCTCACGACGTTCTGCTCGACGACAGGCTGCAGGCGCACCTGCGAGACAGTGCCGGTGAACGTTTCGTTGGGATAGGCATCGACGCGAAACCGCACCGGCTGGTGCAGCTGGATCTTGCCGATGTCCGATTCGTCCACGCTGGCCTTGACGTTCATCTCTTTCAGGTTCTGCGCGAGCACGAACAGCGTCGGCGCCTGCATACTCGCGGCGACGGTCTGACCAACGTTCACGTTACGCGCGATGACGACCCCGTCGATCGGCGCCCGAATGACCGTGTGACTCAGGTTCACTTGCGCCTGATTGAGCGAGGCCTGCGCCTGGACGAGTTGCGCTTCCGCGGATTTCACCGACGCCTCTGCGGCATTCGATGTGGAGACCGCCGCGTCGAGATCGCTCTTGGCAATCAGTTCCTGTTTCGCGAGATCTTGCGCTCGACCGAGCTTGACCTTGGCGTCTTCTGCCTGCACGCGCGCGCGATCGACTTCAGCTTTGAGTCGCGCCACGGTGGCTCGCTCCTGCGCGACCTGCGTGTCGAACAGCGACGGATCGAGCTCGGCGATCACCTGTCCTCGACGCACCTGTGAATTGAAGTCAGCGCCCAGCGTTTTGATGGTGCCCGATACCTGCGTGCCGACCTCGACCGTGGTGACTGCCTCGAGTGTGCCAGTGGCCTCGACGGTGGCGATCACATCACCCCGGCTCACCTCTGCGGTACTCAGGGTGGGCGTTTCGGCCGCCACATCGCTGCGGTAGTAATAAATGCCCGCCGCAACTGCGATCACGATGGCGGCGATGCTGAGCCAGAGACGTTTACCCATCCTTCTTCCTCTGTAGTCGTAAGACGACTGGCGGATGGCCAGTCAGTGGCACAGATGTGACAAAACGATGCCGAAGCGTTGGTGCAGGCTTTTCGTCGTCTTGACGAGCTGTCATCGAACTGTCACGGCCGCAACCTGTTGATGCCATGACCGTACCGTCCAATCGAACAGCCAGCGGATTTGCCGTTCCCGTAGAGGCGGATCTCGAGATTCGCCTGCGTGCAGGAGGAGACATGGGTCGTTTTCGTTCATTGACAGCAGCGGTTGCGGTGGTTGGGCTGATTGCCACGGGTATGGTCACGTTCGCCCAGGGGCAGCGTGGTGGGCCGGGTCGTGGCCGGGGTGATGGGTTCGGTCCGGGTGGACTCGGGATTCCGCTCCGTCAGCTGAATCTCACTGAGGCGCAGCGAACACAGCTCGAACAGATTCGCGAACAGCATCGCGGTGATATGGAAGCCGCGATGAAGAAACTCGCGGCCGCACGCCAGACGCAGCGCGCGGCGATCGAGAGCGTGCCGGCCGACGAGGCGAAGATCACCTCGTTGACGCAGGATCTCACGCAGGCGGAGGTTGACGTGGCGATCCAGTCCGCCCGACTCAACACGGCCGTGTGGGGTGTGCTCACCGACGCGCAGCGCTCGCAACTGACGAAGCTGCGGGCCGAGCGTCAATCGAAGAGCGGCGGCCGTCACGAGCGCGCCAATCAACCGCGCAATTGAAATTCCAGGTTTCCAGTTCCATGTTCCAGGTTCGCATCCGCGAACCTGGAACATGGAACAAGTGAACGTGGAACCTGGAACCTGGAACCTGGAACCTGGAACCTGGAACCTGGAACCTGGA
>DATCXH010000529.1:0-8247 GCA_036565925.1 Vicinamibacterales bacterium | reverse complement strand
GCGCATCATCTTCACCACCACCATCACGGTGGCCCGGCAGGATTGCGCGCGCGAATGGACTGAACGCACACACGGTTTTCGCGACCCACGCAACCCCGCCGGAACACAAGGCGGGGTTTTTTGTTGTACGGAACCCGGAACTTGGAACCTGGAATGAGGCTATGGATTTCTCGAAACTGGACGGATTGATTCCCGTGGTGGTGCAGGACCACGTCAGTGGCGAGGTGTTGATGGTCGGCTTCATGAACACCGCCGCCTGGGATGTCACACGCCGCACCGGCTACGTGACCTTCTACAGCCGGACGCGTAACACGCTGTGGACGAAAGGCGAGACGTCGGGGAACAAGCTGGCGGTACGCGACATTCTGATCGACTGCGACGATGACACGCTGCTGGTGAAAGCCGAACGGCTCGGTGACGGCAACGTCTGTCATACCGGCGAGCGCACCTGCTTCAACAAGCGCGCAGAAGGGATCACGATTCCATGAAGCTGAAGCTGGGTCTCCCCAAGGGCTCACTCCAGGACGCGACGATTCAGCTGTTCGCGCGCGCCGGATTCAACATCTACGTCAACACGCGCTCGTATTTCCCGACGATCGACGATTCCGAGATCGAGTGCATGTTGATCCGCGCTCAGGAAATGACCCGTTACGTCTGCGAGGGTGTGCTCGATGCGGGGCTGACCGGACTCGACTGGGTCGCTGAACACCGCTACGGCCGCGACGCGCACACGTGCGTGACGAGCCTCGCCGATCTGGTCTACTCGAAACAGAGCTTTGGAAAGGTCAAGTGGGTGCTTGCCGCCCCCGAGGACTCGCGCTTCAAGTCACCGCAGGACTTCAGCGGCGCGGTCATTGCCACTGAGCTCGTCCAGGTGACGAAACACTATTTCGACAATATCGGCGTGAAGGTCAAGCGCGTCGAGTTCTCGTGGGGCGCGACCGAGGTCAAACCGCCGGTGCTCGCTGATGCGATTGTCGAGGCCACCGAAACCGGATCGACGCTGCGCGCGAACCGGCTGCGGATTCTCGACACGATCATGGAGTCGAACACGCAACTCATCGCCAACGAGCAGGCGCTCAGCGACGCGTGGAAGCGCACCAAGATCGAGAACATCGCGCTGCTGCTGCGCGCGGCCATCGAAGCGCAGGGCCGCGTCGGGCTGATGCTGAACGTACTGCGCGCGGATCTGGAGAGAGTTCTGTCACTGTTGCCGGCGCTCCAGCGACCGACCATCTCGTCGCTCAGCGACGCTGAGTGGGTCGCCGTGAACACCATCATCGAGGAGCGCACGGTGCGTGACCTGATCCCGAAGCTGAAGGCGGCCGGCGGTCAGGGGATCGTGGAATACCCGTTGAACAAGATCGTTGTGTAGGGATCATGATCACGATCGTTGATGCGAGTGACACAGCGGCAGTAAAGGCGCTGCTCTGGCCCGAGCGCGATCGCGACGGCGAGACTGAGCAGCGCGTCGCGGAGATCGTCGCCGACGTCCGGACCACCGGCGAGACTGCCCTGCTGCGCTACGCGCGTGAGTTCGATCGTCTGGACGGACCGATCGAGATCTCCCGGAAGGAGATGCAGGCGGCAGCGAAACATGTGCCTGCGCGCGTGCGAAAAGCCATTCGCGTCGCGGCGAAGAACATCCGTGCCGTGGCCAGGCGCCAGGTGCCGCGCGGATGGAAGGTGCGTGTCGGCGCCGGCCTCACCGTCGAGCAACGCATCGTGCCACTCGATCGCGTTGGCTGCTATGTGCCAGGCGGCCGCTATCCGCTGCCGTCAACGGTACTGATGACGGCGATTCCTGCGACCGTGGCTGGGGTCAAAGACGTCATCGCCGTGTGCCCCAAACCAGACGCCGTCGTCATGGCGGCGGCGCTCGAGGCCGGCGTCTCGCGATTGTTCCGCATCGGCGGCGCACAGGCGATCGCGGCGCTGGCCTACGGCACGGATTCGGTTCCTCGCGTGGACAAGATCGTCGGTCCAGGTAATCGCTACGTCGCGGCAGCGAAGGCGCAAATCGCCGGCGATTGCGGTATCGACTTCTACGCCGGCCCCACCGAGATTGTCATCGTCGCGACGAAGGGTCCGGCTGAATGGATCGCCGCGGACCTGATCGCGCAAGCCGAACACGATCCCGATGCCCGAGCCGTGCTGATCACGACGAGCCGTGCCTTGGCCAATCAGGTCGGCGTCGCGGTGGATGTGGCGATGCCTCCGACTGGCCCAGCGGCGGAATCGATTCGCACCCACGGCGGAATCATCGTGGCCCGGTCGAAGTCCGAGGCTCTCGAGTTGGCGAACCAGGCGGCCGCCGAGCATCTCGTGGTCGATGACGACGGCATGGCGGCGAAGGTGCGCTGTGCCGGTTCACTGTTTGTCGGCGCGTGGTCGGCGCAGGTTGCTGGCGACTATGCAATCGGGTCGAACCATGTGCTGCCAACAGCGGGCGCCGCGCGTGTCCGCGGCGGATTGTCGGCAGCCGATTTCGTCCGCCAGATCACCGTTCAACGGCTGACGCAGAAGGGACTGAAGCAGATCGGACCGGCAGTCATCGATCTCGCAACAGCGGAAGGCTTGACGGCGCACGCCGAATCTATCGCCGTGCGTCTTCGTGGAGGCGCGTCTTCAGACGCGCCTGGAAAATGATGACTATTCAAGGCTATCCCGATCCCGGCGAAGGACTCCGGCTGCATCTCAACGAAAACACCGGCGGGTGCTCACCGCGAGTGCTCGAGGCGATTCGCCGCGTGCAGACGAGTGATATCGCGACCTATCCGTCGTACCCCGCTCTGGTGCATGCGTGTGCCGCCCACTTCAATGTCGATCCGGACTGGGTGCTGCTGACCAACGGCCTTGACGAAGGCATTCTGATGGCTGCGGTTGGCCATATCGCTCGTACGCGAGCGCACGACGCCGAGACGATCGTGCCGCTGCCCGCATTCGATCCGTATCCGAACGCCACGCTCGCCGTCGGTGCGACGCCAGTACGGATTCCTCCGCGTCCGGAATACGTGTTTCAAGTGGATGAGGTGATCGCGGCAATTACACCGCGCACGAAAATGATCTTCCTCAACACACCGAACAATCCGACCGGGCAGCTCATTCCTCACGACGATCTTCGGCGCATCGCCGACGCTGCTCCGCACGCGATCGTTCTCGTAGACGAGGCGTATATCGAGTTCGGCGGCCAGACGTTCCTGCCGGATCTGCCGCGGTATCCCAACGTGCTGATCGGCCGTACCTTCTCGAAGGCGTATGGTCTTGCCGGCATGCGCGTCGGTGTCGTCATCGGACAGCCGCAGTCCATGGACGCGGTACGTGCTGTCACACTGCCCTTCAACATCAACGGCGTGGCAATGGCGGCCACGCTCGCCGCATTGGAAGACAAGGATTTTCTGCCGCGTTACGCGGCGCAGGTCACCGAGTCGCGCAAGCGGTTGTACGACGCGTGTCGGGCTCTGGGCCTGACCTTCTGGGAGAGTGCCGCCAACTTCGTCCTCGTGCAGGTCGGCGACGCGGTGCCGATCGTCGTGCAGGCACTCGCCGCGCGCGGTGTCCACGTCCGCGATCGTTCAAAGGACCCGACGACGCCGGGGTGCATCCGGATCACGGCGGGCATGCTCGACCACACCGCAGCGGCCATCGAGGCGCTCGAATCAGTTGCCGCCGGGAGGCCGCGATGAGTCGAAGCGTACGCACAGCCACCTTCAATCGCGAGACGACGGAGACGCAGATCCGGGGCGCCTTGTCGATCGACGGCAGCGGCCGTTACGACGTTCGCACCGGCATCCGATTCTTCGACCACATGCTCGAGCTGTTCACGCGTCACGGCGGGTTCGATCTGACGCTGAAGGCGACGGGCGATCTCGACATCGATCAGCATCACACGGTCGAAGACGTGGGCATCGTCCTCGGCGAATCCCTGCTCAAGGCACTCGGTGATCGCAAGGGCATCAACCGTGCTGGTTATTTCGTCATGCCGATGGACGAAACGCTTGCGGTTGTCGCGGTCGATCTGAGTGGCCGCCCGCACGCCGTCGTCGATCTGAAGGTGAAAGTGCGAATGGTGGGTGATCTGCAGAGCGAGCTGGTCCACGATTTCTTCGACGGTTTCGCCATGGGTGCGCGCGCCAACGTGCATGCGAAAGTGTTGTACGGACGTTCGAGCCACCATCACATTGAGGCGGTGTTCAAGGCGTTTGCACGAGCGCTCCGTGTCGCCTGCGCGAAGGACAAACGACTGGCGAAGATGTTGCCAAGCACGAAGGGGTTGTTGTGATTGCGCTGGTTGACTACGGTGCTGGCAATCTCACGTCGGTCCGGAAGGCGCTGTCGGCCCTGGGCGCAGAGTTCATGACGCCGCAACAGCCGTCCGACCTGCACGGCGCCGCTGCGGTCATCGTTCCCGGTGTCGGCCACTTCGCGTCGACGAGCGCACTGGATGACCAATGGCGGCAGACGATCGGCGACGCCGCACGTGCAGGCACGCCACTGTTGGGCATCTGCGTCGGCATGCAGTGGCTGTTCGAGGGCAGCGACGAGGCCCCTGACGTTGCAGGACTCGGTGTGTTGAAGGGTCGCATCGCCAGACTCGACGGCGACGCCGAGAAGCGACTGAAGGTCCCCCACGTCGGCTGGAATGCTCTGGACTTCACCCGCGACGCACGTCTCCTGCGTGGGCTCGACAGCGGCGCGCAAGTGTATTTCACCCACTCGTACGCGGCGCCGGTCACGACCGAATGCATCGCTGCGACGACGCACGCGAATACGTTCGCGGCCGCCGTCGAGCGCGACAACATCTTCGGCGTACAGTTTCACCCCGAGAAGTCCGGTGATGCGGGGCTGCAGATTCTGCGCAACTTCCTCGCGATCGCCCGTGCAGGCGCGCAACGCTGATGCTGACCAAACGCATCATCGCGTGCCTCGATGTTCGCGACGGCCAGGTCGTGAAGGGTGTCCAGTTCCAGCAGCTGCGTCACGCCGGCGACCCAGGCGAGCTGGCGCGTCGCTACAACATCGAGGGCATCGACGAAGTCGTGATCCTGGACATCACCGCGACGATCGAGAAACGCCAGGCGCTCGCCCGCACCATTGACGCCGTCGCGCGCGAGATCTTTCTTCCACTGACGGTGGGCGGTGGTATCCGCTCCGAAGAGGACGCCGCTGCGGCGGTCGAGGCAGGCGCCGACAAGGTCAGCCTCAATACTGCGGCACTGCGCAACCCCGAACTGATCACGACGCTGGCAAAACGATACGGCAGCCAGGCAGTGATCGTCGCGATCGACGCGAAGCAGCGCGACAACGGCTTCGCCGTGTATGTCAGAAGCGGCACCACCGACGCAGCGCGGGATGCCGTCGCCTGGGCGCACGAAGCTGAGTCACGCGGTGCCGGCGAGATCCTGCTGACATCCATGGATCGCGACGGCACCAAGGCTGGATTCGATTGCGCAATGACCGCCGCCGTGTCTGATGCCGTAGACATCCCGGTGATCGCGTCGGGCGGAGCCGGCACGTTCGATCACTTCACCGACGTTTTTACCTCGGGGCACGCCGATGCGGCGCTCGCCGCGTCGATCTTTCACTACGCCGAGTCGAGCGTCACTGACTTGAAGCGCCATCTCCGCACCCACGGCATCCCCGTTCGCCTCTGACATGTTGATTCCTTCAATTGATTTGCAGAACGGCCACGTCGTCCAGTTGGTGCAGGGTGAAAAGCTCGCGATTGAAGCGCCGGATGCGGAGCCGTGGATCGAGCGCTTCTCGCGCTTTCCACGCGTGCAGTTGATCGACCTCGATGCAGCGCGAGGTCATGGCGACAACGCCGCAATCGTCCGCGACATCTGCAGACGACTTCCCTGCCGCGTCGGTGGCGGTATCCGCAGCGTCGAGCGCGCTCGCGAGGTGCTCGATTCCGGAGCACACGCGGTGATTGCCAGCTCCGCGCTGTTTCGTGACGGTGTCGTTGATGTGGCGTTTGCCCGCTCGCTCGCCGATGCCGTCGGAGCCGATCGCGTGATTGCAGCCGTAGACAGCCGCGGCGGACAGGTCGTGATTCATGGCTGGAAGACCGTGCTGCCGATCACCGCGGTCGATGCGGTGCGCGCCCTCGAACCGTACTGCGACGAGTTCCTCTACACCCATGTTGACAAAGAAGGGCTGATGCAGGGCACCGACATGGACGCGATCATGGCCGTGCGCCGCGCCACGTCCCGCCGGGTGACCGCGGCCGGTGGAATCACGACCTGGGAAGAAATCGATCGCCTGGACGCGGCCGGGGTCGATGCGGTGGTCGGCATGGCCATCTATACGGGTCAGCTTCCGCTGGAGCGTGGTTAGTGGTTGGTCGTGGGTATGACAGGCTGGCCCGAAGCCCAACTGTCGTCACGCCCGTGCCATCCCACCACCCGCCCACCACCCACCAACTGTGTTACGTTACTCAGCGTAGTCATTACGCAGAGTAACGTAACGTGCAGAATCCATTTGTCTACGGCGAGGTCGTGCCCGTCGAGGCGTTCGTCGATCGCGAGACAGAGCTCGAGCGGCTCGTCGAGGACCTGTCTGCGGGCCAGAAGGTGTTCCTCATTTCACCGCGACGCTACGGCAAGTCATCGCTGGTCAGGCAGGCGTTGCGAGCCGCCATCCGGCGCGGGGCGCTCACCGTCGAAGTCACGGTCAGCAGCTACAGCTCCTACCTTGCGTTTCTCGAAGGATACGCGCGCGCGCTCGCCAGTGTGGAGACGCGATGGGAGCGCGCGCGCAATTGGCTGACCACGGTGATCAGCTCGACTCGGCCAGAGGTCCGGTATGAGCCCGGCATGACCGGGTCAGGGAAGATTGCGGTGTCGTTTCCCATGGTGCATAGCGAGCGCGAGGTGAATCGGCTGGCCAACGAAGTGTTCGCGCTGCCGGGTCAGCTGGCCACCGAACGGAAGCGCACCGTGATCGTGGCGCTCGACGAGTTCCAGGCGATCGACGCATTCAACGGCGGCAGCGTCGAGCACGCACTGCGGGCCGCGGCGCAACATCAACGCACCGTCGGCTACGTCTTCGCGGGATCGGAGCCGAGCCTCATGGAAAAGATGATTGGACCAAAGCGGCCGTTCTATAAGGCCGGTCCGGTCATGCGGCTCGACAAGATTCCGCCAGATGTGTTCGCGGCTTTCATCGAGGCGCGATTCGGCAAGAGTGGCATTCGCGCGGAACCTGGCCTGGGCGCCGCAATTGTCGATCTCGCCGGTAACCTTCCCTACGACGTCCAACGGCTCGCGCACGAAACGTGGGACGACATTCGCAACACCAGTGGACGACGAGCAACACTCGACAACCTGCATGCGACACTGGCGCGGCTGCTTGCCGAGCAGGAAACGATCTTCGAGGCCGTCTGGCAGCGACTCACCCTCGCCCAGCGCAGCGCGCTCCGAGCGGTGGTGCTGCAAGACGGACGTGAACTGCTCTCGGCCGAGACGCGCGCCCGTCATCGACTTGGCGGACCGTCGAGCGTCCAGACCTCACTGACAGCGCTTGTCAAACAAGATCTGCTCCTCCGCGAGGCCAATCGTTACGTCGTCGTGGACTCACTCTTGCGGGAGTGGGTGGCGCGGAGGACCTTCTGAATGGCGGGACTGTTGGCACGGCTGGGGTTAGGCCGGCCTGAACTCCGTGCCTGGGCGATGTACGATTGGGCGAATTCTGCATTCTGGACCACGGTCATCGTGGCCGTGTTTCCGCCGTTCTTCAGCGAATACGCCGCGGCCGGGCTTGCGCCGGGGGTCGCGACCTCACGTTTCGCGTGGGGCACCACCCTGGCTGTAACGATCGTCGCCCTCATGGCACCAATACTCGGTGCCATTGCGGATCATCGTCCGCTGAAGAAAAGAATGCTCGCGGTCTTCCTCGTGATCGGGGTGATCGCGACGTTGTTGATGGGCACCATCGGACGGGGCGAATGGCTGTACGCGCTCGCGCTGTTCATCATCTCGAATATCGGCGTCGCGTCGACGTTGGTGTTCTACGATTCACTGTTGCCGCATCTGGCCGAACCAGACGAGTTCGACCGTGTTTCGACGGCGGGGTTTGCCATCGGCTTCATCGGCGGCGGCGTGCTCCTGCTGGTGAATCTCGCGTGGATCCTCTTTCCGGCGACGTTCGGACTGCCCGATGTCGTCGCGGCATTGAAACTCTCGCTGGTCAGTGTTGGTGTCTGGTGGCTGGTCTTTTCGATTCCCTTGTTCCGGCGCGTGCCGG
>DATCXH010001191.1:0-5583 GCA_036565925.1 Vicinamibacterales bacterium | reverse complement strand
GACGCGGGACCGTTCACCCCCACACCCGGCGCCAAAGATCTGAAGTCGGTCCTCTTCAACTGGACCTGGCATATGGGGATGCTGCGGAGCGGGGCCGAGTCCGAGCTCATTAAGACGCTCGACTACCACGGCGCTTCAGGCACCATTCAGGTAGACGGTCAGCCCTGCACGTTGACGAAGTATCGCGTTCAAGCGAACTACCAGGTCCCTGGATGGCGGACGCAGATCGAATGCGTGCGTGCCAACAAACAGAAGTACTCGAACGTGGAAACCGTGAGCGGCACATACGCCTGGGACGAAGATATTCCCGGTGCGGAGCTCGTTCCCGGAAAAGGCAAGGCGACACCGAAGCCCGCGGCGCTCGAGGAGCGACTCATTCGTCTGTGGGCAAGCCCTCATGGTGCGCCGAAGGCCGCCATTGCCGGCGCAGCCGGTCTGCCGGTAGCAGAGTCATTCGGTCAAAATCCGGCGGTCCTGCTCGATCGCCAGGAGAAAGCCGGAGCCAAGGCGATGACGACGCTGTCATGGTCAGGGGAGAAGGCGGTCATCACATTTCCGATCCCTGGAGTTGAAGGCGCGATGGCGACGGCCACGCTCGTCAACTACCTGCCGGAGAGCGTGGTGGTCACGCACGGGACGAACAAGACGGAGTTCATCTACGGCAAATGGGCGGACTGGAACAATCCGCTGTTCAAAATCGAGGCGTTGTACGCCGGCACAATCGTCGAGCGTCTGAATGGCAAGCTCGTTCGCAACGTCACGGCGAAGGTGACCGAGATCGGCCAGATCTACGTCGTCATGCCCGTGCCTGAAAGTGTGCGGAAGGCTGGAAAGTGAGAAAGCGATGAAGGCATCAATCCTGTTGATCACTCTCAGTCTTCTCGTGGCGCCGATGTTGGCGGCCCAAGGGCCGGCGCAGGGTGGGTTCGGCCAGGGCGGTCGCGGCGGAGGCGCTCCAGCAGGCGACCCGGCGGCGGCGCCCACGCCCCGGCTTCCCAACGGCAAGCCTGACTTGACTGGTTCCTGGGGTGGAGGAGGCTGGAGCTTTACGGGCTCCGGCGCACCGGGCACCACCGTGGGCGGCATGTTCCGGCGGTGCACGCCCTTCCAGTCGAAGAACTGTATGGAGTGGACCAACCAGAGCGAGGACTGGCCGTTCATGTCGACCGCGCGGCTCGATATGCGTGTGCCAATCTACAAGCCCGAGCACTGGGACAAGATGATCGAGATGGATCAGTGGACGAACCGGGACGACCCGGTCATGACCTGCCTTCCGCTCGGCATTCCGAGACAGGGACCACCGGCGCGCATCTTCGCGACCGACACTGACATCACGTTCCTCTACAGAGCGGGAGTGGACGGCGCCGGTGGGTACGCAGAGCATCGCATGGTCGCGATCGACGGCAAGCCGCACGATCCGCGGCGCGCGGCCAACTACACGTACATGGGTTACACGGTGGGCAGATGGGAAGGCGACACGCTCGTCCTCGACTCGATCGGGTTCTCCGACGAGACCTGGCTCGGGCGCGGCGGCTTCTTCCACTCCGACCAGATGCGCGTCATCGAGAAGTTCACGAGGACCGGAAACCAATTGGTCTACGACGTCAGAGTCGAGGATCCAGTCGTACTGGTCGAGCCCTGGGATATGCCGACGCGGACGCTGCGGCTTGTCCCCAATGTGATCATCGCCGAGCGAGGCAGCTGCACCGAGAGCGAAAGGGAAAATGTCTCCACACAGATGCGGCACTAATAAGGACCTCCATTGTTAGCGTGGCTTGAATCGACTTCTATAGCAGTCTGGCTTGGCGAATCCCCATCGGTGTGGGCGATGCCAACCGTGTTGACGCTTCATACGACGGGCATGGCGATACTGGTGGGGGCGAGCTGGGTACTCGATCTGCGTCTCCTCGGCCTCAACAAGCACGTGCCGCTGTCGAACTATCGCTGGGTGTTTCGTGCCGTCGCGATAAGCCTGGTCGTCAATCTCATCACCGGTGTGCTGCTGTTCATGAAGAACGCCACCGGGTGGGGAACGGCGCTGCCGTTTTTCGTGAAGATGCTCTTCGTCGTTGCCAGCGCAGCGACGATCCTGCCGATTCGCAAATACGTGTTGAACAGCGGCGCGGGAACCCAAGAGGTCGCAAGCAACGTTCGCCTGCTGGCGATCGCATCGATCGTCGCGTGGTCGGCGGCCGTCACTGCGGGCCGATTGCTCGCCTACCTGGTCGCATAGCGAGGCCCATGGATTCGTTCTTCGTCCTGAACGCCGCTCATCTTCATCTCGTTCTCAATCATGTCCCCACGCTCGGCACTGCCGTGGCGCTGGCTCTCCTGCTCATCGCCCTCATCCGTCGTCAGGAGCCCATGGTCCAGTTGGGGCTCGAGGTGTTGTTCATCATCGCGCTCGTGACGATGCCCGTCTACATCACGGGTGCGGCAGCGTACCAGCACCTGCGAAGTGGAGCCGACTTCTCCGACATCGCCGCGCGAATGCACCAGGACGCTGCGCTGGGCGGCTTCGCCGTGACCGAGTTCGCCGGCTTCGTCGCGTGGGTCGCGTTGTGGCAATCGCGGCGCATCGGTCACGCCGGACGAGGGCTCGTCGCTGCGGCGACGGTCCTGTCGTTCATCGCGCTCGCGTTCATGGGCCGTGCGGCAACGCTCGGCGGTGAAATTCACCATCCCGAGATTCGGGCGGCCGCGGCCGCGGCGCCCGTTACGGCGACCGACGGCGGCGAAGGCGCTGACGTGAACGATCAATTCGTCGCGGCGCGGATCTCGAACTTCATGGTGAACAGCACGTGGGCCTGGCCGGCGTCGGAAACGGTCCACTTCCTCGGACTGTCGCTCTCGATTGGCATGCTGCTGGCGATCAACCTGCGGCTGCTCGGGGTCATGCCGCAGGTCGCGTTCGCCGACATGCACCGCCTGCTGCCATGGGCGATGCTTGGCTTCGGCGCGAACCTCATCACCGGCATGCTCTTCTTCGTCGGCCAACCCGGACAGTACGTGGACAGCCCGCCGTTCCACTGGAAGGTCGTCTTCCTCCTCATCGCCGGCGCGAACTTCCTCTATCTGACCGTGTTCAAGAAGGCCTGGGAGACCGACGGGGCTGATACGCGCTTCGCCGATAAGGTCATGGCAGTCTCATCGATCGCCGCGTGGATCATCGTGCTCGTTGCGGGACGCATGCTGCCCTTCCTCGGCAACGCTTTCTAACGCCGACGTCTCACTGCCGTGAAGGCACGCGACTACTCGAAGCCGTACCGCGTCACCAGCGGCAAGAAGTTTCGTTTGGACGATAGCGATCCCAGCGAAACGCGCTGGGTGAAGCACGAAGAAGAAGCGACCGAGCTGCTGAAAGAGGGCGTCGAAGTCCTCAGCGACATGCAGGACAAGCTTTACGCCCAGGACCGCTGGGCACTGCTCCTGATCTTCCAGGCCATGGATGCCGCCGGGAAAGACAGCACTATCAAGCACGTCATGTCCGGCGTGAACCCGCAAGGCGTTCAAGTGTCGTCATTCAAGCAGCCGTCACAGGAGGAGCTCGATCACGACTTCAACTGGCGGACGGCCAAGCAGCTTCCCGAGCGTGGGCGCATCGGCATTTTCAACCGCTCGTACTACGAAGAGACGATCGTCGTCCGTGTCCACAAGAACTACCTCGAAGGCCAGCACATTCCGAAGTCGCTGATCACGGCGGATATCTGGAAGGAGCGATTCGACGATATCAACGCGTTCGAGCGTTATGCCTCGCGCAACGGGATCGCGGTTCGCAAGTTCTTCCTCCACGTGTCCAAAGACGAACAGCGGAAGCGGTTTCTGAAGCGGATCGATGAGCCGTCCAAGAACTGGAAATTCTCGATGGGCGACGTGAAAGAGCGCGCCCACTGGGACGACTACATGAAGGCGTACGAGGACACGATTCGCCATACCGCCACGTCGTACGCACCGTGGTACGTGGTGCCTGCCGATCACAAGTGGTTCACCCGCCTGGTGGTCGCCTCGGCCGTGATCGACGCGCTCGACGACATGAATCTCGAATACCCGAAGGTCGACGCAGCGAAGAAACGTGAGCTCGCGGAAGCACGGCGGCTCCTCGAGGCGGAGAAAAGGACAAAGCGGTAACAAAGGGGCGATATACGTGCGTCCGATGCTCTGGATCGACCAACTGGGCCAGGACGCTCGATACGCGCTCGCCCTGCTGAAGCGAGACCGCGCGTTCACGTTCGTCGCGGCGCTGGCTCTCGCGCTTGGCATCGCGGCCACGACCAGTTTGATCACGGTCGTCAACGCCGTGATCGTTCGTGGCCTTCCGTTCGTCGAGTCCGATCGCCTCGTGGCGATAACCATGCGCGACCAACGCAACCGGCCGCTCGGCATGAGCTATCCGGACTTCGACGACTGGCAACACGCATCGCGCAGCTTCTCAGGCATGACGCTGATGCTGCAGGTCGCTTTCAGCGTCAGCGACAACAATCATCTGCCCGAGCAGTTCTTCGGCCCGTATACGTCGGCCAACTTGTTCAGGGTGATCGGACAGCGGCCGTTGCTCGGCCGCGACTTCACTCCTGAGGACGATCGGCCCGAAGCGGCTCCTGTCGTCATTCTGGGATACGGCATCTGGCAATCCCGGTATGGTGGCGACCGCGCCATCGTTGGCCGGACAATTCGTGTCAACGGTGTCCAGCCGACAGTAGTGGGCGTCATGGGACCGGACATGCGATTCCCGCCGAACTCCGATCTCTGGATGCCGCTTGGCCAGACCAACACGCCGCGGATCGAAGGACGTGGCATCCGCAGCTTCGCGGTCATCGCGAGACTGGCCGATGGCGTCACGCTGGAGCAAGCGCGTGCGGAGATCACCAACCTTGCCCGCGCGAGTGCACGCGACTATCCCGAGTCCAATCGGGATCTCACACCTGATGTCGTGCGGTATCAGGAGCTCGCAACCGGGCCACAGACATCTCTCACCTATTGGTCGCTGCTCGGCGCGTCGCTGCTGGTCCTCTTGATCGCGTGCGTGAACGTCGCGAATCTGCTGCTGGCGCGGTCGGCACGTCGAACGCGAGAGATCGGCATCCGGGTCGCACTGGGTGCAAACCGCTGGCGGATCGTCCGGCAACTGCTTGTCGAGAGCGTGTCCATCGCCGTCATCGGTGGCGTGCTGAGTGTGCCGCTGGTGATGGGCGGAGTCTGGCTCCTCGATCGGTTGACGAGGGATGCCGGGCGACCGTACTACGTCATGTATGCGATCGATCCGTGGGTGTTTGCCATCATCGCCGCCATCTGCGTGACCGTCGGCATCGGGTTCGGAGTCGTCCCCGCCTGGAACTCAGCCAGGGCCGACGCCAACGTCAGTCTCAAGGACGAGGCCGGTTCTACGAGCGGCTCGCGTCACCAGCAGCGATGGATGGCGCTGATGACCGTGTCGCAGATCGCGCTTGCCGTCATCCTGCTTTCTGGGACCGGACTGCTGGTTCGCAGCGTGCTCAATATGTACGAGCTGAGCGTCGGCATGGCGACCCCGCGGGTGATTGTCATGCAGCTGCCCTTGCCCGGAACCAAGTATCCCTCGTCTGC
>DATCXH010000766.1:0-3890 GCA_036565925.1 Vicinamibacterales bacterium | reverse complement strand
GTACGACGTGGCGGTATGGCGAATCGTGTCCTCGTAGGCCTTCATGTAGTCGTCCCAGTGGGCGCGCTCTTTCACGTCGCCCATCGAGAATTTCCAGTTCTTGGACGGCTCATCGATCCGCTTCAGAAACCGCTTCCGCTGTTCGTCTTTGGACACGTGGAGGAAGAATTTGCGAACCGCGATCCCGTTGCGCGAGGCATAACGCTCGAACGCCTTGATATCGTCGAAGCGCTCCTTCCAGATATCCGCCGTGATCAGCGACTCCGGAATGTGCTGGCCTTCGAGGTAGTTCTTGTGGACACGGACGACGATCGTCTCTTCGTAGTACGAGCGGTTGAAAATGCCGATGCGCCCACGCTCGGGAAGCTGCTTGGCCGTCCGCCAGTTGAAGTCGGGATCGAGCTCCTCCTGTGACGGCTGCTTGAATGACGACACTTGAACGCCTTGCGGGTTCACGCCGGACATGACGTGCTTGATAGTGCTGTCTTTCCCGGCAGCATCCATGGCCTGGAAGATCAGGAGCAGTGCCCAGCGGTCCTGGGCGTAAAGCTTCTCCTGCATGTCGCTGAGGACTTCGACGCCCTTTTTCAGCAGCTCGGTCGCTTCGTCTTCGTGCTTCACCCAGCGCGTCTCGGCGGGATCAGTATCATCTAAACGGAACTTCTTGCCGCTGCTGACGCGGTACGGCTTTGAGTAGTCGCGTGCCTTCATATTCAATCCCGAGACATGGTACCTGAGCTAGAATCGCGCTCAACGTCACAAGGAGGCACATGGCGGCCATCACGAGACGAGCAGCGCTCCTCACGATTGCAACAGTCCTGACATCCTGTCGCCGGACGCCTCGCTCGATGACGGTCACCTTGGCCGTCAGCGGCATGATCTGAGAGGGATGTCTGGTGGCGGTGCGGTCCGCACTGCTCAAAGTCCCCGGCGTCACACGCGCGCAAGTGAACCTGGAGGGTGGCGAAGTGCTCGTCACCTACGATCCACGCACCGCAACAGTGGATGCCATGCTCAACGCGGTGAACAACGCCGACGGCCCGCTGAGTCCACGTCAGTACAAGGCACAGGTGAAGGGCAGTCCGCGTCCCGACTCAGCGCCCTGACGCGCCGTGCAGTTCGCCGAGCCAGTTCACGAGGATGTGTAACACGGGCCCGGACGCCGGCGGAGGCTGGATCATCACGAATCGGCCGTCTGTCGTGACGTCATAGTTCGCGCTGTCGCTCGTGCCACGGGCAAAGCCGCCGTCGAAGAGCAGTGTCGGACGTCCAGTGGCATTGCCGGATGTGTTAATCGGTACCGTCATCACGCGTGTGCCTTCGCGAAAGTAGAGTTCGCGGCCATTCATCGACCACACGGGTTCGGTTCCGCCATCAGTGGAGATTGGTCGCGATCGCTCGACGGCGTTGAGTGGACCGACGTACACCTCGAAGCGTCCGCTGGCATTGGACACGTACGACAGCAATCGTCCATCTGGCGACACTCTGGGCGATGTCTCGTCGGCCGGCGACGCGAGCAGAGAACTCGCGGTTCGCTGACCCGGCGGCAAGCGCAGGATGTCGCGTCCGGTGGACGGACGCTGCTCTGTGAACACCAGCGTGCCGTCCGTGCTCCATGATCCCGGGAACTGTTGATTGCCGCTGGCGACGAGTCGCTCGGCACGTCCTCGGCCACCGAGACTCGTCGTGAAGAGATTCAGCACCCCAACCCGCGTTGAACTGAACACGAATTGCTGGGCGTCGCGCGCCCATATCGGCGAGCTGGCACCGGCGTCGAAGGTGAGTTGAGCCATCGACCCGGCGGACATGTCGTAAACCCACAAATCCGGTGTCGGCGAATCGAGCGCGACGATCAGCTTCTTGCCGTCTGGCGAGACTCGCGGAGATGTATACGCTCCTGACGCCGCGGCGAACGGGGTACTCGTGCCATCGCGAGCCACCGAGACCAGTCGGCGCTGCGTCGCGTCGATACCGGCGGGGACGAACACCGCATCGCCCGATGGCGACACGCTCAATTGCGCAGCGCCATCAGCCGACTGCCGCACATCGTCGATGACTATGATTGGCTTACCGATCACCGTCATCGAGCGCGCATCGAGCGCGACCGCCTCGATGCGACCATTTCTGGCGAAGAGCAGCGTGCCATCCCCAAGCACATGCGGATTGGTGCCCCCTTGCACGAGCACGCTCCGCTTACCGCTCGAGAGCGATTGCGCCGCGATCTGCGCGTCGCTCCAGTTACCCGACGATCCGATCGTGAAGAGCACGGTGTCGCCGTCGGGCAACCACTCCGGCCAGCGGTGGCTGAACTCTCCGCGCGACACGTCGAGCGTCGTCACTCGCTGCGGTGTGCCTCCCGACGCTGACACTTGAAACAGGCCGGATCCCGTTGCCGCCGCGAACACGATCGCGTCTTTGCGGCTCCAGCTGCCGCCGAGACCAACTGGTGCGTCGCACAAGACCACCGGTGCGCCGCCCGCCACGGCCACCTTCTTGAGCTGCCCATCAGCGAAGAACGCGATCCATTGGCTGTCAGGAGAGAAGAACGGGTTGGTCGCGTTCGTCGTACCTGCGAGCGCCACAGGCTCGATGTCGTGCATCGAACGAGAGAACAACTCTGTTCGTCCACCGCGATCGGCCACATACACGACGCGTGTTCCGTCTGGCGCCAGTGCCACACTCGGGAAGTCGAGCCCGCCGAGTGGAGCGTTCGCAGGAGGTGTCACCACGAATCGCGCCGGCACGCGGTCCTCTTGCGGTGACGGCCGCATCGTTGCGACGAGCGCTGAGCCGATTGCTGCACCAAGAGCCAGAAGCCCAAATACCCAGAGCGCTTGACGCCACCGCGGTACCGGCGAGACGCGCGACGCGGTGTGTTCACTGGTGTCCTCGAGCTCGAGTCGGGCGTCCCCGAGATCGCGCAATCGCTGCTTCACATCGCGCTGCAGACATCGGCGAACAAGGCGCGTCATCTCGGGCGGCGTGCCGGCGGGAATGACGCTCCAGTCGATGTTCCGCTCGATCACGGCCGCGATCGTATCGGCACTCGTGCTGCCGCTGAACGCCTGGCGTCCGGTCAACATCTCGAAGAGGACACACCCGAACGCCCAGGCATCGGTGCGTCGATCGACGTCCTGGCCGCGCGCCTGCTCGGGGCTCATGTACGCCGCGGTGCCGATGATGCGGCCTTCACGTGTCGCGGCGGTCGCGGTCACCAGCTCCGCGCTCACCTCGTCGGAGATCGCCATCTTCGCGATTCCGAAGTCCAACACTTTGACGACGCCGTCCGGGGTGAGGCGGATGTTGCCCGGCTTGAGATCGCGATGCACGATGCCTCGGTCGTGCACCGCTTCGAGCGCCGCGGCGACTTGTGCGGCGATGCGCCTCGTCTCTGCGATCGAGAGCCGTGACGTAAGCAGTCGATCGGCCAGCGTCTCGCCGGGTACGAACTCCATGACGATGAAAACCAGGCCATCGGCTTCGCCGAGTTCGTGGACGGTGGCAATGTTCGGGTGGCCGAGTGCGGCGAGCGCGCGAGCCTCACGACGAAATCGCTCGCCGTGTTCTGCATCGAACAGATGCGGACGCACCAGCTTGACCGCGACCTCGCGCTGCAGCCGAGTGTCGCGGGCGCGGAAGACCTGACCCATGCCACCTTGGCCGATCGGCTCCAGGATCTCGTAGGCACCCAGCCGAGTGCCGTTGGCTATCGACATGTGGCGCAACGGCGGTGGAAGAGGTCGCGCATCTGCCGTCGGCCGATTATAGGTCGGCATGGTATTCTCCGGCCGATGCGAGTGCGACCCTCACTGAGCATCGTCGCGTGCCTGGCGGCATGCCTGTCCGGTGTGACGTGTGGGCAGACACCTGGCGCCGGAAACCAATCGGCT
>DATCXH010000125.1:0-3018 GCA_036565925.1 Vicinamibacterales bacterium | reverse complement strand
TCGAGCGTCCGCGCCTCGAGCCACTGTGCCAGCGCGAACAGAAAGACGACGCTGGAGGCCTCGAACCACTCGCGAAGCGCGAGCGCGCCCGCCACAGCGATCACCATCAGAACGTTGATGTCTACTGTGCGGGTGCGGAGCGCAGTCACCGCGCGGCGCGCGGGATAGATGCCGCCGACCAACGCGCCGGCCGCGAAACAGAGCGCCGACGCCAGCGGCCACTCGAGCGCGGACGCCGCCACCCCGGCCATGAGCGCGACGCCGGCACCGACCGTCAGCCAGAAACGGGCACGAACGTCAGGGCCGGATGTGCGTGGCTCCTCGTGCTCCAGCCACATGCGCATGCCGGTCTGGCCGACCGCATCGACCATGTCGGCCGTCGTCAGCTTCGCCGCGTCATATTGAACATGGAGGCGCTGGCCGATCACGTCGGCCGTCATGGCCTCCACACCCACCAGGGGCTTGAGCCGACGTTCCAGGATGACGACTTCTTCGTGGCAGTCCATGCCCTCGACGCGGAAGACCGCTTCCGCGTGCAGCTCGCAGACAGCGCACGTGACCTTCGCAGGCGGGGGCTGTGTCCGGACCGAGGTCGAAGACATGGCGCCCGGCCTAGCGGCCGGCCTCCTGCACGTGCCGCAGGCCCTGGCGAAACAACGCGAGCACGTGCTTGTCGTCGAGGGCGTAGAAAATCATCCGGCCCTCGCGCCGCGACCGGACGATGCGGGTGTTGCGCAAAAGACGGAGCTGATGCGAAACGGCCGACTCGGTGACGCCGAGCTGACCGGCAAGGTCGCCGACGCAGAGCTCCGACCGCGACAACGCATCGAGGATTCGCACACGCGTCGGGTCGCCGAGCACACGAAAGATTTCGGTCAGGCCGTCAACGGTGTGCGCGTCAAGAGTAGACATATGAACAACTGTTCATATGTTAACACATTAGCTTGCCCGCGCCTCGACCGTTGGACCACTATGCCACTTGCCGCGAAATCTCACCCAGGCAGAACCTGCATCGCGGTCCTAGGTAACCAAAGCGCGCCAAGAGATACTGACACCCAGCCAACGGCTCGACGAGATATTGAGGGTACAGCCCCTGGTTGGGTACTATCGCCGGTTGTGCCGGGTGTCAGCGGCCAAACTCTATTAATACCGGCTTAATACTGGAGAACACGCGGTGATTGAAGTTCAACACCTCACCAAGCAGTACGGCCCATTCACGGCCGTACACGACGTCAGCTTCAAGGCCGAGCGTGGGGAGATTCTGGGCTTCCTCGGCCCCAACGGCGCCGGCAAGACGACGACGATGCGGGTCCTCACCGGCTATATGCCGCCCACCGACGGCAAAGCCATCGTCGCCGGCTACGACGTCATCGAACAACCCATCGAGGCCAAGCTGCGGACCGGCTACCTCCCCGAGACGCCGCCGCTCTACCCGGACATGACCGTGCGCGATTACCTGATGTTCTGCGCTCGGATCAAAGGCGTCGCGCGCGGCGATCGCGCGTCCCGGGTAAAGACGACCATGGATCGGACGCGTATAGCGGACGTGGCCAACCGTCAGTGCGCAAAGCTCTCGAAGGGCTACCGGCAGCGGGTCGGCCTCGCCCAGGCATTGCTCCACAATCCGGACGTGCTGATCCTCGACGAACCGACGGCAGGTCTTGACCCGAAGCAAATCATCGAGACGCGGCGCCTGATCAAAGAGCTGGGCGGCGAACATACGGTGATTCTCAGCACCCACATCCTTCCCGAAGTCAGCCAGACGTGTCAGCGCGTGGTCATCATCAATAAGGGCCGCGTGGTCGCCGTCGACACGCCCGAGAACCTCACGTCACGACTGCAGGGATCGGGCTCGCTCTACATCGAAATCGACAGCATGGGGGCGGACGTGCAAGCGGCGCTCACATCAGTCGCGGGAGTGACCGGCGTTACGGTCTCCGAGAGCCACGGAGCCGCGACCGGATACGAAGTGGCAATGGCGGCGGACCATGATGTGCGGCGCGAGCTCGCGTCAACGGTCGTGAGCCGGGGCTGGGGACTTCTCGAGATGCGCCCGATGCGTATGAGCCTGGAAGAAATCTTCCTCAGTCTGACGACCGAGGAAACAGAGAACACCGAGGCAGTGCAATGAACAACATCCTTGCGATTACCCACAAGGAACTCAAGAGCTACTTCGCGTCGCCAATCGCGTATGTCGTGATCGGCTTGTATGCCCTGGTCTACGGCTACTACTTCTACGCGGCAGTACGCTTCTTCGAACGTCAGAGCATTCAGATGGCAGGGCTGGGCGCCGGAACGCCCGCGGTGAACATCAACGAACAGCTCATTCGACCGGTGTTTCAGTACTCGATGGTCGTATTCCTGATCGTTCTCCCGATGATCACGATGCGCACGTATTCGGAAGAGAAACGATCGGGCACGATGGAGCTCCTGCTCACGTCGCCGATCACCGACTTCCAGATCATCATGGGCAAGTTCCTCGGCGCGATGGGCCTCTACGCGGCGATGCTCGGCGTCACGCTGATTCACATGGTGTTGCTCTTCTGGGTCAGCCAACCGGAGTGGATGCCGATCCTCACGTCCTACCTTGGCATGTTGCTCATGGGCGGCTGCTTCATGGCGGTGGGACTGCTCATCTCGAGCCTGACGAAGAATCAGATCGTCGCCGTCGTGGCCACGTTTGCGGTGTTCATGATGTTCTGGATGATCAACTGGATCGCCCAGTTCATGGGGCCGACGTCGCAGGCCGTCTTGAACTATCTCTCGATCACGACTCACCTCGAGGACTTCATGGGCGGCGTGATCGATACGAAGCACGTCGTCTATTACCTCAGCTTCATCGCGTTCGGGTTGTTCCTCACCGCCCGATCGGTGGACGTCGAACGGTGGAGAGGCTGACCATGATGCAGCGGATTCTCAGCATCCTCAGTTGGGTCGGTGTCGTCCTTGTTTTTGGCGCGCTGGTCGTTCGTTTCACGAAGCCCGAATGGGATCAGTACGCGACCTACGGCGCGTATG
>DATCXH010000332.1:0-6482 GCA_036565925.1 Vicinamibacterales bacterium | reverse complement strand
GTCGTCGTCAAAGTGCAGCACGACCTCAGTGAGCGGCTCGCGCGCCGACAGTGGCAGTTGTTTGAGCGCATGTTGTGCGATGGCTGCAATGAACACGACACGCACGCCATGCTGTATCGCCAACGGCAATTGGACAACGAGTGGTTGCGCAACTATCTCGCGGAGTTTCGCGCGAAGCTCGAACGCGAATACGGCGATGCCGACGTCGGTGATGAAATTTGCGTCGAACCAATCCGCGACGCGGGCATCGGTGACTGACTGAGTCGCCGATTGGCATTCGTGATTCGACAGGTCTACGATCCGGGCCTAGCGTGAAATCGAATACCCCGCTCGACGACCTCGCGCTGTCGCGGCATGGGCTGGAGATGCGCTGTCGCGAATTGCAGCATCAACTCACCGCGGCCCAGCGTGCGCTCGACGAGGCGCAACGGCGCGAACGACTGGCGGAACGATCCGCGCTGGAAGCGTGGCATCTTGTGCGAATGTTGCGCGGCAGCACGGTCGGCACGCGGACAGCCTGTGGTCCGGCAAATTGCCGGACCTGTTCGGGCGTCGTGTGTTGATTAGTTCCGGACGGCAATACCTCGCCGGGTTTCGTTTGTTCCGCCGCCATCATTGCAAGCGCCCTCTACGAGCGTGCTCGCTGGATGGCCGCGTCGATTCTTTTCTCCGCCTCGCGAAGCTGCCCTAGGTGGTCGATCTCGTGCAACCGCTCATGCACATCAGGCAGTTGGACGAGCGGGCCTGCGAAGTACGCCATCGCTGACGATTGCACGGCATCAAATGTGATCGGCGCATTGTCGGCTGTTCTGATTGTCACAACGGGGCCACGCTTGGTGACATGCTCGCCGATCTGCCGGGCATTGAGCATTCCTTCAATAAAGCGGTCGTCTTCAAACACCTTGGCCAGCGCGAGGCGTTGCGTTGGTGTCAGATGAGGCTTTTCTTTGAGATACCTGTCTCGGAGACGAGAGAGCCTGTCGTACGCGTCGAGCAGGTCTGCCCTGTTGAACAACGCGCCTTCACATCTGGCGATGCCGTCACGAAAGGCCTGAGCGTATTCTTCGATTCGTTCCAGCGCGTCTGACATCAAGTATCGGCCGGGTGCGAAAGCGTCTAGGGGCCGCTTCCGTGTTACCCCCGTGTTACCCCAGCGAGAAAACTGGTCGGGATGACAGGATTCGAACCTGCGACCCCTTGACCCCCAGTCAAGTGCGCTACCAGGCTGCGCTACATCCCGAGCTTTTAAGTCTACGTCCGGCTGACGGCGGACACTACATTGGTCCGGCTGAAGCCGGACACTACATCTATGCCGACGCGCGCTTGTTGCGCTTGGCGGGGCGCGCAGGCTTCCGTGCCGCGGCAGAGACGCGCTTCGACACAACCGCCGGCTTCGATCGCGCGGCCATCGATCGCCGTGCGCCCTTCACGAGTGACGGTGCCGCCGGCGACTCGAGCCGATAGTCGTCAACCACGACGACGGTGCCCGGCGCGCTCGAGAGCAGTTTGAGAATCGAGCGAAGACCGTCACGTACGCTTGCGATGCGCGTTCGCGCATCCGACGCGAGCGCCTCGAGCACTTCCTCGACGTCTTTGTCCGCGGCGCCGACGTGAGGCGCGCTCTCTTCGAGCCGGCGGCGCGCGCCAGCCAGCGTCAGACCTTCGCCAAACACCAGCTGCTTGATCTTCTTGACCTGCTCGATGTCCGACTGCCGGTAGAGCCGTGGGCTGTCGGCCGATTTCTGCACTCCGATGCCGGGGAACTCCTTCTCCCAGGACCGCAGAACGTAAGGTTGGAGCTCGGCCATCTCACAGACGTCGGCTGCCTTGAACCACTTCTGGGTCATTTCAGGGCCCAGTATAGCAAGGGTTTAGCGTTTTTTACGTTGAGATCCTTTGGATTGCTCCGCGCGCGCGCCCTTACCGCGTCGGGCGCGAACGTGCAGCCGTATCGGCGTCCCCTCGAACCCGAACTCCTCTCGAAGCCGGTTCTCGAGATACCGCTGATAGGAGAAGTGGAACGTCGTCGCCACGTTGGTGAAGAAGACGAACGTGGGAGGCGCCACGCCGGTCTGCGCGGCGTAGAGGATGCGCACGTGATGGTGACCTGGGCTCGCCGGTGGGTGCTCAGCCGACACGCGCTCGACGAAGGTGTTCAGCTCGCTCGTTTTGATCCGTTTGAGTCTCGATTCAGCAACACGGTCGATGGTCTCGAGCAATCGCGGCGTCCGCTCGCCCGTGGACGCTGAGATATGGAGGATCTTCGCGTAGTCGAGAAATTTGAGCTGCCGGCGCAGTTCTTCGTCGAAGGTCTTCACGAAGTCCGGGCCGCCGTCCTTCATCAGATCCCACTTGTTCGCGGCGATGATGATGCCCCGCCCGAGTCGATCGGCCTCGCCCGCGATCGCGGCGTCCTGATCTGTCGCGCCCGCGGTGGCATCGACCACCAGCACCACAATGTCGGCGGCCTCAATCGATCGTCGAGCCAGCAGAACGCTCACGGATTCAACCTGCCCGGAACGCGCCACCCGCCCGGGCTTGCGAATGCCTGCGGTATCGACGATGCGGAATAGCCTGCGGTGCCAGGTCATCACCGAATCGACCGCATCCCGCGTCGTGCCCGGCATCTCGCTCACGATCATCCGCTCCTCCCGGAGCAACCGATTGACCAGCGAAGACTTGCCCGCATTCGGCCGTCCCACGACCGCGACCGAGACTTCGACCGGCTTCTCTGGTGATGCCGTTCTGCCGCGCGGCAGCTTCTCGACGATCGCATCGAGCAGATCGCCGATGCCATCGCCGTGCTCGGCCGCGATCTCGTAGACCGGATCGAATCCGAGCTGATAGAGCTCGAGCACACCGCTCCGCGATCGACGATCGTCGGTCTTGTTGATGGCGAGAAGCGCGGGCTTGCCTGATTCGCGAATCACCCTGGTGATTTCGTCGTCGCCAGGGACCAGGCCCTCGCGTCCATCCGTCACGAGGACAAGGACATCGGCGTCGGAGATCGCGCGGCGACCGCGCTCGAGCACCAGGGCATGCAGTGGATCGGCGCTCGCGCCGAACATACCTCCAGTGTCGGTCAGCTCGAAGTGAGCGCCTCGCCATTCCACCGACTTCGCGATCACGTCGCGCGTAGTGCCAGGGATGGACGTGACGATGGCGCGCCTCGACCGTGTGAGGCGGTTGAAGAGCGTCGACTTCCCCACGTTGGGACGGCCGACGAGGACGACTGAGGGCTGGGATTGCGGCGCCAAAGTGGTTCTGTTGACAGGCTAAGTGATTCTTTTTATAGTAGTTACAGTATTTGCCTTCTAGGCACCCACCCCATGATCAAGGTCGATATCGTCAACGAGGTTTCGAAGATCGCCGACATCACCAAAGTCAAGGCTGAGGTGGCGGTCGATGCGGTTTTTGATGCGATGCGTCTGTCGATGCAGCGCGGCGATCGCATCGAGCTGCGTGGATTTGGTGTGTTCCAAGTGAAACCTCGAAAGCGCGGCATCGGCCGCAATCCGCGGACCGGTAAGGAAGTTCGTATTCCTCCGGGCCGGACCATCCGGTTCAAGCCGGGCAAAGACCTCCAGAATATCGGGTAATTGGCCCGCATGGGCTCGACTTTTCATTCTGCTGATCCCGGGATCCGTCTCGGAAGCGACTCGCCGCCAGCGCCGTATGTGATGCCCGCGTCACGACGGCCGGCGCCTGTCACGCGACACGTCGTACTTTTCATCCTCACGGTGGTCTCGACGACCCTTGCCGGGGTGAATTTCTATACGTCGTACGCGTCGGAGCTCGGCAGCGTCGCTCTGAATGCATCGCTCACGTCGCTGATTCTGCACGGAACGTTGTACAGCTTCGGCGTCGTCGCGATACTCGGGGCCCATGAGTTCGGACACTATTTCGCGTGTCGATACTACGGTGTCGACGCCTCGCTTCCCTACTTCATTCCGTTCTGGCTGCCCGCGAATCTACCTCTGCCGGGCACATTCGGCGCGGTGATCCGCATCAGGCAACCGATTGCAACGAAGCGCCAGTTCTTCGATATCGGCATCGCAGGGCCAATCGCCGGATTTCTGGTTCTTGTGCCGTTGCTCGTCATTGGCGTGAGTCTGTCGCACGTCGTCGCATTGCCATCCGACTTTAGTGGTTCTGAGTTCGGTGAACCGCTGCTGTTTCATCTGGTATCACAGCTCTTTCACGGAACGCCGCCGCCAGGGCAGGCCATCAACTACCATCCGTTTGCGTGGGCGGCGTGGTTTGGTCTGCTGGCCACCGCGCTGAACCTGTGCCCGGTTAGCCAGCTCGATGGCGGTCACATCAGTTACGCGGTGTTCGGACGTGTCTCCACCATCATTACGTTCGTCGTTACTGCCGCCATGATCGCGCTGACCATCTACTCAGGCGCGTACTTGCTCTGGACCGTGCTCGTGGTCGTGATGCTGTATGTGATGGGGCCCCACCATCCGCGTACTCCGGACGAAGCAGAGCCTCTCGACCTGCCACGTCTCTTGCTCGCGGGATTCGCGGCGGCGATTCTGGTCCTCTCCTTTACGCCCTTTCCATTCGTCGGCTAGAACGTTACAGCACCGTTAGCGGGTCGACGTCCACGGTGACTCGCCGGCGCACCTGCGGCATGTCGGCCAGCGCCGCCTGAAGCGCGCGGCGCATTTCGGCGCGGCGCACGCCTTTCACCAGAAACTGGACGCGATGCTCGCCCCGCAATCGAACCAGCGGCGCAGGCGCGGGACCGAGTACGGTCAATCCTGCCGTCGCTGTAGCCGGCTCGATGCGACGGACGATCTCCGTCGCGGTCTGCATCGCCTCGTCGAACGTACGGCCGCGCACGATCGTGTTGATCAGCGCCACCATCGGTGGATAGCGCATCCCGCGCCGATAGGCGAGCTCACGCTCGAAGAACGCACGGTAGTCCTGGCGACACGCCAGCTGAATGCTGTAATGGTCGGGGTACAGAGTCTGAACGATCGCTTCACCCGTGCGCTCACCACGCCCTGCTCTGCCCGCGACCTGCGTCAGCAATTGAAACGTGCGCTCCGCGGCGCGGAAGTCGGCGAGTCCCAGCCCGACATCTGCGGACACGACGCCCACGAGTGTCACGCCTGGGAAGTCATGCCCTTTGGCAATCATCTGTGTGCCGACGAGGATGTCGAGCTCTCCGGCAGCAAAGCTGCCGAGGAGTGATGTCAACGCGCCTTTGCGTCGTACAGAATCTCGATCGACGCGACCGATTCGGGCATTCGGGAACGCCTCAACAAGCTGCTCTTCGACTTTCTCGGTGCCAAACCCGGCACGTTCGAGATACGGCGCGGCGCATTTGCGGCAGGCTTTCGGCACCATCATCGAGTAGTTGCAGTAGTGGCAACGGGCACGCCATTCGACTCGCGTCCTCGCTTCGCGGGCCGTACGCTCGCTCATGGCAGGCCGCACCCGATGCACGGTTAACGAGATGGTGCAGTTCGGGCACTCGAAGGTGTCGCCGCACTGGCGGCAGAACACAGCCGTCGCATACCCACGTCGATTGAGGAGCACGAGCACCTGCTCGCGACGGGCCCGTCGATCGGCGACCGCGGCGGCAAGATCGCGGCTGATGATCGCGTCTGGCCCCTGTTCCGCGTACTCGGCGCGCATGTTGACGATCCGCACCGCTGCCAGCGGACGATCGAGCACGCGACGCTCGAGCGTCGCCTGAGCATATTTGCCGGACAGCGCGTTCTGATACGACTCCATTGACGGCGTTGCCGAGCCAAGCACGACGAGGGCCCCTTCGTGCGTCGCGCGCACGATCGCGACGTCTCGTCCGTGATAGCGCGGCGCTTCTTCCTGTTTGTAGGACGTATCGTGCTCCTCGTCGACGATGATGAGGCCGAGCCGAGTGAGCGGAGCGAACACGGCGGACCGCGTGCCGATGACGAGATCCACATCGCCGCGGCGGATCCGATGCCATTGATCGTGGCGTTCGCCGTCAGAGAGCGCACTGTGCTGGATAGCCACGCGTTCGCCGAAGGCGCCGCGAAACAGCGCGGTGACCGATGGCGTCAATGCGATTTCCGGAACCAGCAGCAGAACCTGACGACCTGCGCGTTGGACCGCCTGCGATAGTCGCAGATAGATCTCCGTCTTGCCGCTGCCGGTGACGCCGTGCAGCAGCGCTGTGCGGAAGCCTCCTGCGTCAACGAGTGCTGCGAGTTGGTCGAAGGCGGTGCGCTGTTCGGGCGTCAGGTCACGCGATGGGTCGGGCGTACGGTCGGGCATCGCTGCGCGTTCGAACGGATCGCGGTCTTCGGCCTCTGCCCGCAAGGTGACGAGGCCCCGGGCCGCCAGCCGGGCCAGCACGTCGCGCGTGACGCCGCGGTCGCGTAACTCGCCAAGTGGCAGCCCAACACCCGACGCGGCGAGGATGTCGATGGCCGCCCCCTGCTTCGGGGTCAGGCCCGGGTCAGGTTCGGGCCAGGTCGGGGCCA
>DATCXH010000749.1:0-3040 GCA_036565925.1 Vicinamibacterales bacterium | reverse complement strand
GCGGGTAATGGCAGCGGTCCCTATGTCAAAGACATATGGCGCAACGATGTGTGGTCTTCGGCCGATGGTGTCCATTGGACCCAGGCGACAGCCGCCGCCGCGTTTCCAGGCCGGATCTCGCCTGGAGCAGTGGTCTTCAATGGACGCATGTGGGTCATTGGCGGCGCAGTCAATTCGAGCGGTGGCAATGACGTCTGGTCGTCTACGGATGGAGTCATCTGGACGCTGGTAACGGCGTCCGCGGCCTTCAACTACAGGGCGGGGCACACGGTCACCGTCTTCAACGGCAAGATGTGGCTGATCGGCGGCGGTGCTTCGAATGAGGCGGTCGTCTGGTCATCGGTCGACGGTGCGACCTGGGTGCCGGAACTTACGAACGCACCCTTCGGCAAACGATCTCTGCATGTCGCTGCAGCGCTCAACGGCCGGCTATGGGTGACTGGCGGACAAACAGACGCCGTAGGTTATTTGAATGACGTGTGGTCGTCGGCCGATGGCGTGAACTGGGTCGAGGAGAGTGCCGGCGCACCGTTCGCGAAGCGTAAGTACACCGCCGGAACCGTTCACAACGGCCGCATCTGGGTTGCCACGGGTGAGATCCTGCCGAGTCAGATCAGGCCGGTGAACTCGAGCGCATCGGTCCTCCTTCTGTTCAACAGCAGCGACGTGTGGTCGAGTGCGAATGGCGTCGACTGGACGCAGATGACTCCATACGCACCGTTCTTTCCCGGCGCGCACAGTGTGCAGACACTCGGCGGAAAGTTGTGGGTCGTCGGCGGATCGGACGGATCCGCTGCTCGAAACGAAGTCTGGTCATCCACGGACGGTAGCGACTGGCAACGCGCACAAGGCGGGCAGACATTTCCGGCGCGTCGAGGTCATGGCGCCACGGCATTCCAGAATCGTCTGTGGGTAACAGGAGGGTCCACTACCACGGGTACGCTACTGGCAGACGTGTGGCACTCCGACGATGGGAGCGCGTGGACGAAGGATAGCGATGCGGCTGGCTTCGGCTTGCGCACGGGGCACGGCCTGGTCGTGTTCAACAATCAGATGCTCCTCATCGGTGGCTCCGATGGGACCGGCCTCCGTAACGACGTATGGACGTCGAGCGATGGGATCGCCTGGACACAAGTGACCGCGAATGCGGGATTCCCAGCACGGGTGTCCGCGAAGATGACTGTGCTCAACGACCGAATCTGGTTGCTCGGGGGCAGCGGCGCCGCCGGCGATCTCACGGATGCCTGGTCGTCCATGGATGGTGTCACCTGGCAATTGGCGACAGCCACCGTGCCTCATCTGCCGCAAGGCGGTGCGACGCTTCGCGCGTACAACGGCAAGCTTTGGTTGACAGGCGGTGTCCGGCTGGAAGGGTCGAACGGGATCGGAGAGATCAACTACTCGAACGACATCTGGTCGAGCGCGGATGGAGCGGCGTGGACCAAGGTTGCCGCCGGTGCACGCTTCACGCCGCGAGCGGGAGCGTCGCTGGTCGAGTTCAACAATGCACTGTGGTTGATCAGTGGCGGCGACCGATATGGACAGAGAAGCGACGTGTGGACGTCGACCGACGCAGTGCAGTGGAGAGTGGCTTACTCGGGAAGCATTGCTTATCCGTGAGTGAGAGCAGGTGCGGTCGTGGCGCGCCTGCCCGTCGCCGCTGCCTTCAGCATTACGAGCGCTGCGTACAGAACTACGCAGACCACCAGCCAGCGAAGAACTTCCAGCGACATGCTCTTCACGATGAATGCGGCGACGAGCACAGCGGGAATGCCGCCCAATGCGATTCCGGTCGCAATCCGCAGATCGACTTCGCCGATCGAGATGTAACGCAGGCTCGCGCCGGTCGCTGTCAGCGCCGCTCCTGCGGCCATGATCGGGAAGCTCAGGCGCGGGTCCATGCCCATCAAACTGAGCATGATCAACGTCGGCGCGTAGTTGCCGATTCCGAAGTTCAGCAGGATGCCGAACAGGAAGTTCGCGGCGATCGCAATCACCATCAACGGCATGGGCAAGCCCGTCGCCGTTCCACCGCCGGGCATCAGGTGCAGGTTCGTGAGGGCATAGAGGATGCTGGCGAAGATGAGCGCCAGGCCGACGACCAGTTGCACAACCCACACTTTGGTTCTGATGACCAGCGACACTCCCAGCGGCCCGCCCATGAGCAGCGCCAGCACGCAGCCGATGAGCAGCGCCGGGTCGACCAGAACGCCGAGGAGGACGAGGAAGATGATCGCTTGTGCAACGGCCGGTAACGTATGTCCCACGAGCATGGTGCATGGGATGAGACGATCCGGCACGAGCCGTCGGAACTTGAACCATGCCATCGTCGGCGCGAACGAGCCGACGCCAAGCGTATCGAAGAAGTTGGTGACGGCCCCGAGCACGATGGCTTCGAGCCGTGGCACGGCGCGGCGGGCGAGGGCGGCGCGGAACAGCGTCAGCGCGTAGAGAATTACTGCAAGCACGAGTGGGATCAGAAGAGCCGTAAGCATGCAGGCAGCGCCTATGTTCTTTTCGTTGATGACTTCGCCCGCTCATATATATGTCCGCGTCGCGGACAAGGCAACATGCGCCGCGATGTTGATGTCGGAGCGCGGATCCGTGCTTCGTCCTTGGGGTGCAGCAATTGAGTGCAGGAGAAAGGAGGATGAGCAAGCCAATGAGGCCCACGATCACCGCATTTGAGCGGTCACCCGATCGGGGCAGGGGGCTCGCGCGTGACATGCGCGTTCGCTGGGCGCTCGAAGAAGTGGGTCAGCCCTACGATGTTCGCCTTGTTTCGTTCAGCGAGATGAAGGAATCCGCGCATCGTCGGCTGCATCCGTTCGGGCAGATTCCGACCTATGAAGAAGGCGATCTCGCCCTGTTCGAGTCGGGAGCGATCATATTTCGTATCGCGGAGCGTCACGCCGGGCTGCTGCCCGCTGATGCGAATGCCCGGGCGCGCGCGATCGCATGGATGTTTGCCGCGCTGAGTACGGTGGAGCCGCCGATTGTCGAGCGCTCAATGGCAGTGATTTTGGAGCGCGACAAGAGC
>DATCXH010000734.1:0-4432 GCA_036565925.1 Vicinamibacterales bacterium | reverse complement strand
CCCGCCATGCCGATGATGGCCGGAGGTATGGGTTCGGTAATGAGCGCGACGATCACGGTGGCGAAGAGTGCGAAGTACCGCCACGCATTCACCGACAGCCCGGCGGGCACCGGCACCAACGCGATCACCAGGCCAATCGCGAGTGGAATGATGAGTTCGTAGAGACGGATCTTCGGATCGGTCTGGTGCGTGTGCGCGCGCGGGTTCGGCTCGACGCTCTGCAAGCGCGGCAGAATAGCATCAATTCCCAACGGCCACCTCCCAACGCCCAACGACTCCCAATTTCCAACGCCCAAGCACGCGGAACTTCCCCACAATGTTCAGTGGGTGTTATTGGAGTTAGGACTTGGGCATTGGGAGTGGTTGGCAGTTGGCGTTGCGAATTGGTTTACCGGCGCGAGGCGAGATCTGTGAGCACTCGAGCATCCCGAAGATTCTCCGTCCGGGCAATCTCCTGCGCGAGACGATCGCGCTGAACAGGCGAGAGAAAACCGCCGGCGTTGTCATCGAATTTCGCCCGCAGCTCAGCGTCGCTCATCGGGTTCTCCGCCGACCCGCGGTTGTACTCTTCAATCTCCTCGAGCACACGTCCATCGGTGAGCGTGACGCACACCGCGCCCTTGAAACGACCAGGGCCCGGGAATGCCGGATCGACTGAATACTCGACCTTGCCGGCGAGCGCGAGCACCTCAGGATTGAGTCGCATCTCCTCGCTGTAAGCGTTCTTACCGAGACTCCCCGCATACAGCGCTTCCGCCATCGTGTACTGCAGGCACACGCGGCAATGCGCTTGCGTCGCCGGCGAGCGCTTCTCGGCAACCGGCTCGCACACAATCGATACGTTGAACTCGGCAACCGGACATTCGATTCGGACGATGTCTTCGGCACGGACGCCCTGCGCACGCAAACGCAGAATCGCTGACACGTACGGGTGCAGCACGTGCGCCGTCGGGAATGGCTTGAACGACGAGTTTCGGCTTTCCCAATGCGTTCCCAGTCCATCGGCGATGCGACCGAAATTCTTCTGAACGGCTGCGTCCTGCAGGTGCGATGCAAACAGCCCGAATCGTCCTTCGAACACCTTCGGTGGCCCACTGACGCCGGCCTCGGCCAGAAGCGCTGCGGTCAGGCCGCTCTGCGCCGCGAACCCGGAGTGCAGGAACTTGGTCTGCGTGCCGTCCACCCAGCACTCGAGCAGTCCTGCCGCGCAACTACCGGCCGTGCCCTCCGCCCAGGCGAGGCGTTGCGCATCGAGGCCGAGAATCTTGCCGATCCCCGCGGCGATCCCAAATGGCGCGAAGAGGCCGGTCGGGTGAAAGCCACGCCGATGGAATTGACCCGATGACACGCTGCCGACACGACACGAGATCTCGTTGGCGACGGCGATCGACAGAATCAGCTCGCGGCCCGTGACCGTACGCCCGCTGTCGCGTCCTCGCTTCGGCGCGGCAAGCAGGTCGACGAGCGCGAGCGACGCCGCGACCGCAGGACTGCTCATGTGCACGATCGACTCGTTGTGCGTGTCGTCGTACTCGAGCGCTTGCGATAGCGCCGCATTGGTGAACGCCGCAGTCGGCGCGGCGACCGCATCTCCAGTACCGAACACTCTCGACGGTCCGGCCGGCGACAGCGTCTTTGCTGCGGCGATCGTCGAACGTCCGAACGTCGTCTCGGCGCCGGCCAGCGCGAGACCGATCACGTCGAGGATGCGGAGCTTGGTGGCGTCGATAACGTCCGAGGGCAGATCTTCATACTGCACCTCGGACACCCATGCTGCGAGCTGGCTAGCTAGTGGCGTCGGCACGTCAATCAATGAGTACAGGTGACTGCACTTGCGGGACGAGTCGCGGAGGCGCGGAGGCGCGGAGAGAAAAAGACTATCTTGCTCCGCGTCTCAGCGTCTCCGCGTTTCGTGGGCAAGCGCATCACTCCCCCGGAGCGTACCGACGCAGCGACCACGCCAAGACCGCCGACAGAATGAGGAACCCGCTCATCGCCAGCATCCCCGATGAATACGAGCCGGTGTAATCGCGAAGCCAGCCGAAGACGTTCGGTCCAACGAATCCACCGGCGGTCCCAATCGAGTTGATGAATGCGAGTCCGCCTGCCGCGGCCATCCCGGTGAGGAACCGGGGCGGGATGGTCCAGAAGATCGCCCGCGCGCCATTGACGCCCGTCAGCGCCACGGCCATCCACAAGACCGACACCCAGAAGTTGGCCTCGAACAAGATCGCACCGAGGAAGCCGCACGCCGACAGCACACACGCCGCGCCCAGGTTGACCACTTTGCTCGATCCGCGCTCGACATATCTCGCCCAGATGATCATGCCGATGACGGCGATCAGATAGCAGCCGCTGCTGACGAATCCGACTTCGATGTTACTGAGCTTCCCTTCCTGGAGGATGAGCGGCAGAAACACCCCGATGCCGTACGAGCCGACCAGGAACCCGAACTGGATCAACGCCAGGAGGATCACGCGCGCGTCACGAAGCGCCACACCCAGTTGCCTCACCTCTCGCGGACGATGCTCGGCGGCCAACCGCTCGCGAACGATGCGGCGTTCGTCATCGGTGAGCCAGTTCACATCTTCGGGTCGATCGGCGAGCACCCAGAGCAAGCTCACGCCAATCATCACTGCAGGCAGTCCTTCGATGATGAACATCCACTGCCAGCCCTGGAGGCCGCCGAAACCGTCCATGTTCAGCAGCCACCCCGAGACCGGTCCGCCAATGACTGACGACACAGGAATGGCGACCATGAACCACGCGATCATTCGCGTCCGGTAGCGCGCAGGAAACCACGTACTGAGGTAGAACGCGACACCAGGGAAGAAGCCGGCCTCGGCTGCGCCGAGGAGCAGTCGCATCGCGTAGAAACTGTTCGGGCCCACGGCGAACGCAGTTGCCGCGGAGACAAGTCCCCACGAGATCATGATCCGCGACAGCCACACGCGTGCCCCGACGCGATAGAGCACCATGTTGCTCGGAATCTCGAGCAGACAGTAGCCGGCAAAGAACACGCCGGCGCCGAATCCGAGTTGCGCCGCCGTCAGACCGATCGCCTGGTTCATCGTCAACCCTGCGAAGCCGACGTTGTTGCGATCGAGGTAATTCAGGATGTAGGAAAGGATCAGGACTGGCATCAGCCGCCAGCCGATCTTGGCGAAAACGCGGGCTTCTGCGTCGGCGGCGGCGGGACTGATCCCCGTTTGTGACACGTGATGGGTCCGGCCCAGATTCTACTTGCAGCTCGGGGCTGGCGGTTCTACGCCTGCGCGGTCTGACGCTGGCGACTCACCCGCGCGGACGAGGGAACCGCCGCGTTCACGACTTCACCGACATCGTCGAGCTGATCGATCTTCCAGCACAGTTGAATCAGCGTCTCAACGTCGCTCGCCGGAAGTACCATCACCGCCTGATCGCGGAACTTCTCGTCGAGCTGCTGATCGGTGAGCGGACGGTGGATGTTGCCGAGCGACTGCTCGACGAACTTGCTCACGCGACGGCCGTCAGACAGTTCCACTTCAAGGTGAGCCTGATCTTCCGTAATGGTCGCGTCGCCGGTTGCCGTCGTCGCCTCGCGGACACGCTTGATCACCGGATCGTTCACGGCCTCGTCGGTGTACTCGCGGAGCCCGCCCTTGCCACGCACCAACCCCACGGCGGCGCCGTGATACACCGAGAACTTGCCCTGCAGACCACGCGTGATGTTGGTCTGGTTGCAGAGATCGAGGACCAGCGGAGCGACGCGCAGCCGCACGGCGACAATCGACGCCGGATCGAGATGGTGCTCGTCGTGGATCTGAATCGCGCCGTCGATCGTCGGGTGATTGACGATGCCGCAAGGGAACGGTTTGTAGGTGTTCTCGCGGAGATCGAAGTCCACGCCCAGTCGTGTCGTGATCTTCGAGAGATCGCGCGACGCCGCCATCACATGCGCAAACCCGCGCGGGCCTTCGATGCCGCGCTCGCCCGAGGTGAAGCCGGCCTTGGCCAGCATCGCGGCGGCATAACCGTTCTGCGCCGATCGCCCGGGATGGAAGGCCTTGCCCATCGATCCAAACATCTCGCGCAGTCCTGCCGACTGCGTTGCGGCGAGACCGAGCGCCCACACCATCTGCTGTGTATTCAGCCCCTCGAGCTTGCCGATTGCGGCCGCTGCACCGAAGACCCCAATCGTGCCGGTCATGTGCCAGCCGACGTCGTAGTGCGACGGATACACCGTATTGCCGCAGCGAGAAGCCGCTTCGAACCCGAGGATGAAGGCCTCGACGAAATCGCGACCGCGCACCGGATTCGCGCTCGCATACGCAAACAGCGCTGACGCGACCGGCGACGTGGTGTGGCTGTAGTTCTTCGGCGTCGTGTCGTCGTAGTCCTCGACGTGCGAGCTGATCCCGTTCATCAACGACGCGTGCAATGGATCGAGGCG
>DATCXH010000732.1:0-3572 GCA_036565925.1 Vicinamibacterales bacterium | reverse complement strand
AGCGCACGCGCGAGGCCTCGCCTGAGCTCGTCGAGCCGCTCGAGCGCGGTCGTCTCCGCTGCCACGCCTGCGGGCACCAGTGCCCCATCCCCGACGGCGCGATGGGCGTGTGCAAGGTGCGGTTCAACAGTGGCGGTCGTCTCATGGTGCCGTGGGGCTATGTCGGCGGCGTGCAGTGCGATCCGGTCGAGAAGAAGCCTTTCTTTCACGCCTACCCCGGTGCCCTGGCGTACAGCATCGGCATGCTCGGCTGCGATCTGCATTGCGCGTATTGTCAGAACTGGGTGACCTCGCAGGCACTGCGCGATCCCGAGGCCATCTCGCCACCGCGTGATGCCAGCCCGGCAGCGCTCGTCGCCGACGCGAAGCTGCAGGGCGCGAAGCTGCTCGTCTCAACTTACAACGAACCGTTGATCACTGCCGAGTGGGCGATGGAGATCTTTCAGGAGGCGCGCCGTGCCGGGCTCGTCACTGGATTCGTCTCCAATGGAAACGGCACGCCACGCGTGCTCGAGTACATCCGACCGCACATCGATCTTTACAAAGTCGATCTCAAGAGTTTCGACGACAAGCACTATCGCGAACTCGGTGGACGACTCGCGCCCATCCTCGACACAATCCAATGGCTGCACGATGCCGGCGTGTGGGTCGAGATCGTCACGCTGCTCGTGCCCGGATTCAACGACGGCGATGCGGAACTGCGAGGTCTTGCCGCGTTTCTCGCTGGCGTCTCGCCCGACATCCCGTGGCACGTGACAGCGTTTCATCAGGACTACAAGATGACCGACACGTCGAATACGACGCCGGCGATGCTGCTGCGCGCCGCGGCGATCGGTCACGACGCGGGTCTGCGATACGTCTATGCGGGCAACCTGCCCGGGCGCGTTGGCGACCATGAACACACCAACTGCCACACCTGCGGCACGCGATTGATCTCGCGTTATGGCTACCTGATTCGGGAGTACGCGGTGACGGCCGACGGCGCCTGCCCCACGTGCCACACATCGGTTCCCGGCCGCTGGAGCGCCGCGTTCGAAGGTCAGCGAACTGCACATCCTTTCCTGCCCCATGACCGCACGAGGCTGTCGGTCATCTAGCAAGTCTAGGAATCCGGAGTCAGGAGCTGGGAAATCAGGATCGGGAATCAGCGATCAATCAGGAATCAGGGCTGAGCCATAATGATCGAAGTGCTCAAGGACAGTCTCGACCGCCCGCTCCGCAACCTGCGTCTGTCGGTGACCGATCGCTGCAACCTGCGCTGCAGTTATTGCATGCCCGAGCCGGACTACGTGTGGCTGCCTCGGGAAGACATCCTGCACTTCGAGGAGATCGAGACGCTCGTGGACGTCTTCACCAGCCTGGGCGTGGACAAGGTCCGACTGACCGGCGGTGAGCCACTGCTCCGTCGCAACCTTCCCGACCTGATTCATCGTCTTGCCGGTCGCACGGCCATTCGCGATCTCGCGATGACGACCAATGGCGTGTTGTTGGCGGCCAATGCGCAGGCCGTTCGCGACGCCGGACTTCATCGTCTGACGGTGAGTCTCGACACGCTCAAGCCGCAGCGCTTTCGCGATCTCACGCGGTACGATGAACTCGATCGCGTCCTCGGGGGCATCGACGCGGCAGCGCCGCTCTTCCCCGGCTTCAAGATCGACACCGTTGTCATTCGCGGGGTCAACGACGATGAGCTGATCGATCTGCTGGAGTTCGGCCGACGCTACGGCGCCGAAGTTCGCTTCATCGAGTACATGGATGTGGGTGGGGCGACACACTGGTCGATGTCGCGCGTGCTGCCGCGTCAGGAGATGCTGACACGGCTGGAGGAACACTACGGACCGATCGCGCCGGTGGTCGAGCGGTCCTCTGCGCCGGCCGATCGCTACCGGCTGTCCGACGGCACGACGTTCGGCATCATCTCGTCAACCACCGAACCGTTCTGTGATTCCTGCGACCGGAGCCGTCTCACGGCTGACGGCCTCTGGTATCTGTGCCTGTATGCGTCGCATGGCACTGACCTGCGCCGGCCGCTCCGCTCAGGGGCGTCGGCCGACCAGCTCGCGCAACTGATTCGCGCGACGTGGGAGATCCGCAGCGATCGTGGTGCTGAGGAACGCCTCGCGTCTCGCGATCGACTGCCGCTGATCCCGGTCGATCGCCTCAAGCGCGATCCCCACCTGGAGATGCATACTCGCGGGGGATAGCCACCCGCGTCTTCGCATTTCGTCGGACACGTGCCGTCAGTGTTGGGCGTTCGACTCGGTTTTAGCAGTGCTCGTCAAACGCGGCGGTGAGCATCGCCGCGATTGAGTGGGCGTCACGCATTTCTATCTGACGCCGCTCCAGCATGTACACGAGCTTGCCGTCGCGAAGGATTCCGACTGACGGCGACGAGGGCGGATACGGCGCGAACGCTTCACGCGCGCGCGCAGTCGCGTCGATATCGGCGCCGGCGAACACCGTGCCGACGAAATCGGGCCGCTTGTCGTGTTGCAGCGCCATGGCGATGCCGGGCCGCGCCTTCCCCGCGGCGCATCCGCACACGGAATTGACCACGATCATGACTGTTCCCTGTTGGTGCAGGGCAGCGTCCACATCTTCCGATGTGCGCAGCTCGCGCGCACCTACATTCGTCAACTCGGCTCGCATCGGGGCGATGAACGGTTCGGGATAGGGCATCTGCTCAGTGTAGTCGAATTGTTGAATTCAACGATTGTCGATTGGTCAGCGGTTTCTGACAGCATCGAGGCTCACGACCGACTCGTTCCCGACGACAGTAGCCGTGTGCGGCACACCACGGGGCACAGCAATCCAATCGCCAGGACCGAGAATGTGTTGTGAGCCGGCGACGACCAGTTCGAACTTGCCCGAGATTACGGCGTCGATCTTGTCCACGCCGTGCGTGTGTTCCGGAAAGTGCGTCCCTGGTGCGTAGACATATCGACTGACCGAGTAGCCTTGCGCCTCGAGCTTCCGTCGCAACGCCTTCTCACTCAATTCGCCGTCAGTCGCGGGATCCCAGTGATGAACTAGGTTCCCCAAATCTCTTGCAGCCTCGCATCGCGCCCGCAGCTCCACCGATAGAAGCGATACTGCGCTGGATGTTTGATGTAATAGTCCTGATGTGACTCGTCGGCGGGAAAGAAAATACGCGCGTTGGAGATCGGCACGACGATCGGATCTGTGAAGCGCGCCGCAACGCGCTTCTTCGACGCCTCAGCGATGGCGCGCTGCGACTCGGAGTGCACGAAGATCTCGGGACGATACTGCTGGCCGACGTCACAGAACTGCCGATGCGAGACAAACGGATCGATGTGGTGCCAGAAGTACTCCACCACCTGCTCGTAGGACACGACTGCCGGGTCGAATGCAACCTCGATGGCTTCGGCGTGGCCGGTCGATCCGCGTGCGACCTGCTCGTAGCTCGGATTGGTTACGCGCCCGCCCGTATAACCGGACGTCGTGAACTTCACGCCCGCCAACTTGTCGAAGTCGGACTCCGCGCTCCAAAAGCAGCCCATTGCGAACGTGGCTTTCTCCCACCCGGGCTGCATCGTCGGCAGCTGCGCCGC
>DATCXH010000729.1:0-3574 GCA_036565925.1 Vicinamibacterales bacterium | reverse complement strand
ACGGGCGACGTGCTGGGCCACGAGTTCATGGGCGAGGTCGTCGAGATTGGGCGTGACAATCAGCGGCTGAAAGTGGGCGATCGGGTTGTCGTGCCATTCACGATCTCCTGCGGCCGTTGCTACTTCTGCAAGGAGCAGCTGTGGTCGCTCTGCGACAACTCGAATCCGAATGCCTGGATGGCAGAGAAGCTGTACGGCTATTCGGCGGCCGGCTTGTTCGGGTACTCGCACATGTACGGCGGCTATCCCGGTGGTCAGGCGGAGTACGCACGGGTGCCGTTTGCCGATGTCGGACCGATCAAGGTACCGGAGTCGCTCCCCGACGACCAGGTGTTATTCCTCTCCGACATCTTTCCGACCGGCTATATGGCTGCCGAGAACTGTCACATCAAGCCGGGCGACACCATTGCCGTATGGGGCTGCGGGCCGGTGGGGCAGTTCGCGATCCAGAGCGCGTATCTGCTCGGGGCGGAGCGAGTGATCGCCATCGATCGCTTTCCGGAGCGGCTGGCCCTCGCCGCATCGAACGGCAAAGCGCAGGTGCTCAATTACGAGCAGGTGGATGTCTACGAAGCATTGCGTGAGATGACTGGCGGGCAGGGGCCGGATGCCTGCATTGACGCGGTGGGGCTCGAATCACATGGGACAACGCTCGATGCGTGGTACGACCGCGCGAAGACCACGATGTATATGGCCACCGATCGGTCGCATGCGCTTCGCGAGGCGATTGGCGCATGTCGCAAAGGCGGCACCGTCTCGATCCCCGGCGTCTACGGCGGGTGGCTCGACAAATTCCCGCTCGGTGCGGCGTTCGCGAAAGGGCTGACGCTCAAAATGGGTCAGACCCACATGCACAAGTACATGCCGCAGCTGTTGCAGCGGATCGAGCGTGGCGAGATCAACCCGTCGTTCATCATCACGCACCGCGTCACACTCGATCAGGCGCCGGAAATGTACAAGACGTTTCGCGAGAAGGAGGACGGCTGCATCAAGGTGGTGATGAAGCCGCACTGAGGCCGAGCGCGGCCACATCAGTGGCGTTGCGGCACCTCGTTATTCTGGGCCGCTGAGCGCTCCGACGATCGCGTCAGGGGCGACGGTGCCCACCTCGAACCGCTCTGCCAACCAGTGTGGCTCTCGTTGCCCAACGTGCCGGTCGGCGCCGGAAGCACGCGATTGATCAACGTCATGGCTTTAGCCAGCGCGTTCGGCGCAAGAGCCTCGGCGGCTACCGCGAAGCGTGCCGGCCATGAGATGACCAGCTCCGCATCGCCGTGGCGCATCGCGTTCACGATCTGTGATGCGGCTCGGCGGCCATCGATCGAGAGCAAGGGCAGCGAATCGGCGATCGCGAACCATGCGAACTCGGCGCGATGACGCCCCTTGAACCAGGCGTTGAACGGCGAACCCGTTCGCATCAACCCTGGCGAGACCGTCGTGACGCAGATGCCGTAGCGGGCGAGTTCAGTCCTGAGCGACGTCGAGACGCCGGTCAGCGCGAACTTGCTGGCGCAGTACGGGGCGAGATGCGGCACACCGATCTTGCCGCCGATCGACGAGATGTTGACGATGCGGCCCCCGCCGTTGCTGCGCATGTGGGGGATGGCGGCGAGCATCGTGTGAAGCGGCCCCCAGAAGTGGGTGGCCATGGCCTCTTCGAAATCCGACACATTCATGTGATCGACCGGCCCGACCATGATCACGCCGGCATTGTTGACGAGGACGTCGAGGCGTCCGTGATGCTCGACGACCTGCGCGATCATGCGCTGGGCTTGCGCCTCGGTCGCGACATCGGCGACCAGAATCGACGCGTCGATATCCTGTGATTGCAGATCACGTTGAGCGCGCAATAACTCCGCTTCGTCGCGGGCGGCGATCACGACGTGCGCGCCCTGGTGTCCGACTTCGCGCGCCATCAGCAATCCCAGCCCGCGCGATCCGCCCGTGATCAGCACGACGCGACCGGCGAGGTCGAGCGCGCGAAGACGTCGAAGCTCACGAGCGACGAGCGTCGCGCCCAGAATCAATCCACTCACGGCGAACGCCGATTGCTTGCTCGTCATGACTGCACCCGTCCTGTCCTCGTAGTGGCCGGCTTTCACCTTCGCTAAAACTACGGCCCGCCACCGCCGCCTTGGCGTAGGTGGTGAGCCGGGCCGCCTCGAATGTCGCGAACCTTAGACACTGCAACTTTCCGACCGACCGTAGTGTCCGGCTTCGGCTTGTGTGGTGTCCGACTTCCGCCTTCGCTAAAACGACAGAAGACCACGTCACCGTAGGTGGTCAGCCAGACCTTCGCAGCCACTCGATCAGTCGCTCGGTCGGCCAACAGTTCACGATGCGATCAGGGGGAATGCCGGCCAGTCGCGCGTGGGCGAGCGCGGTGTCGGCGTATCGCAACTGGTCCGTCGTGTGGGCATCGCTGTCGAGCGCGAAGAGACAGCCTGCCGACAGTGCCTGCGCCGCGAGCGTGTGGTCGACATCCTGACGAGCCGGGTCGCCATCGATCTCGATCGCGACGCCCTGTTGTGCGGCTTCGTCGAACACCTCGGCCCATCGCGCCACGACGCCTGCGCGCGATCCAGCGATTCGGCCGCGCGGGTGCGCGAGGACGTGCACATAGGGCGTATGGATCGCCGTGAGCAACCGGCTGGTCTGGTCGTCGCTCTTCCGTAGACGTGAATGCGGTGCGGCGAGGACGAGTTCGAATTGCGAGGCTTCATCATCGGAGAGATCGAGGGTTCCGTCGATGCCGATATTTGCCTCGACACCGCGTATCAGACGGAAGCGATCACCAGACGTCGCGTTGAGCCGATCGATCGCGCGCCACTGCTCAGCGGCCGCCTCCATCGACATGCCTCGGGCGATCGTCAGACCGTGAGAGTGATCGGTGACCGCTGAAAATTGGTAACCGCGCTCGACGCACGCCTCGGCGATCTCCTCGAGCGTCGCGGCACCGTCGCTCCATTCCGAGTGCATCTGCAGGTCGCCGTGATACTCGTCGGTTCGAGGGCCAGCGAACGCGGGATCTGACAGGATCCGGACAACCTCGGCACGACTGAGAAAATGCGTGCGCAGCGCGCGTCGAGTGTGGACCTCGTCAGAACGTCCACTCAACTCGACCGTCCGCTCGACGGTCGGCGACGTGCCGCTTTCGAGCACTTCGAGGATCACGCGGCTCGATGCCGGGCCGATGCCCGGAATCTTCTCGAGCGTTCCGTCGGAGCGTTGCAATTCGGTCAGCGGGCGCTCCAATGCGAGCACCGCGCTCGCCGCCCGCTTATAGCCGAACACGCGCTGCGGTGAGGTCTGTACGTACGCCAGATCGCGAAGTAGTCCACCGACGACAGCGTTGATGTCGGCGTAGCGGCGAGGTTCCGAACTCATCGTGGCGGGAGGTTTGCTTCGACGAGTCTCACCATGGTGCAACGCTCGACCTCGTATGCCGGAACCTTGCCGTACTGGACTGACTCAGCCGCTCTACCATCCTTCCCGAAACTCGACCGCGATCTCACCGTTGACGTCATCGTCATTGGCGGTGGCATCGTCGGATTGACCACCGCCTACCTCGTAT
>DATCXH010000708.1:0-2606 GCA_036565925.1 Vicinamibacterales bacterium | reverse complement strand
CACTACGGGATCCCGAACGTGACGGGCAGCTACTTCCGCCGTGTCTCGCTCCCTGCCGACAGCCCACGTCGCGGACTGCTCGGTCAAGGCAGTGTGCTGACGGTCACGTCAACGGCCACGCGTACCTCGCCGGTGGTACGTGGCAAGTGGGTGCTGGAAAATCTCCTCGGAACACCGGCCCCCGTTCCGCCGCCGGGCGTAGAAACGAACCTGGGCGGCGCCGAAGGCGCCAAAACCAGCTCGGTGCGTGAGCGGCTGGAAGCCCATCGCGCGAGCCCGACCTGCGCGTCGTGTCATCGCATCATGGATCCGATGGGTTTCGCGCTCGAGAACTTCGATCTCGTCGGCGGCTGGCGCGAATTCGACGGTCCGAGCCGCATCGATTCAAAAGGACAGCTGGCCGATGGTACCCCGGTCAGCGGCCCAGCCGATCTGCGACAGGCTGTATTGAGCCGATCGGACGCGTTCATGACGACGGCGACCGAGAAGCTGTTGACCTACGCACTCGGCCGGCCGGTGCACGATTACGACATGCCGACAGTGCGCGCAATCGTCCGTCGCGCTGGCGCGAACAACAACCGATTCTCATCGCTGGTCATGGGCATCATCGAGAGCGACTCGTTCCAGAAACGGGTAAAGAAGTAGAGGCGGGTCTTTAGACGGGTAAGAAGTAGAGGCGGGTCTTTAGACCCGCCTGGAGATACCGATGGCATTCATCACGAAGGCGCACTTATCCCGGCGAACGTTTCTGCGTGGCGCGGGCGTCACACTGGCATTGCCGTTGCTCGAATCGATGATCCCGGCCGCGACGCTGCTCGGCCAGACTGCTGCGAAGCCCCGCACGCGCCTCGGCGCAATCTACTTCCCGCACGGCGCGATCATGTCGCAGTGGACACCGGCCACCGAAGGTGCCGGTTTCGAGCTGAGCGGGATCCTTCAACCGCTGAAACCGTTCTACAACCAAATCAACGTCATCAGCGACTTGCGTCACGCGAATGCATACGGCAGCGGCGCCACCGCGAATCACAATCGCTCCGCGGCGGCGTATCTCAGCGGCGCCTTTGCAGAAGTCGGTGCGCAGCCGTCGCTCGGCATCACCGTCGATCAGATTGCCGCGCAGAAGATCGGGCAGGACACACCCCTGCCGTCGCTCGAGCTGACCATCGAAGAGCCGAGCCTCAACTGCGGCGATGGATTGAGCTGTTCGTATCGCGACACGATCTCGTGGCAGGGCCCGCACGCGCCACTGCCGATGCAGAACAATCCGCAGGTCGTCTTCGAGCGTCTCTTCGGCGACGGCAACACCGCCGAGCAGCGCAAGACGCGGCGCGCGCAGTCGATCAGTCTGCTCGACTCAGTGGTCGGCGAAGCCACAACACTGCAGCGCAAGCTGCCAGCCACCGATCGCACGCGACTCGATCAATATCTGAGCGACGTCCGTGAGATCGAGCGACGCGTGCAGAAGGCGGGCGAGCAACTGTCCGACGATCTCCCGGTGCCTGCGGCGCCCACTGGCGTACCTCGCGATGTCGAGGAACACATCAAACTGATGTACGACTTGCAGGTGCTGGCCTGGCAGGCTGAAATCACGCGCGTCTCCACCTTCCTGATGTGCAAGGAGCTGAGCGGCGCCACCTACCCGAAGAGCGGCGTGCGCGATGCCTTCCACACACTCTCGCATCACTCGAACGTGAAGGAGAACATCGAGCGGTTCGCGGTGCTCAATACCTACCACGTCGGGCTCTTCGCCTACTTCCTGGAGAAGCTGCGCGCAACGCCGGACGGCGATGGCACGCTGCTCGATCATTCACTCGTCTTGTATGGCAGCGGCATGAGCGACGGCAACCAGCACAATCACACCGATCTGCCGGTCGTGCTCGCCGGCGGCGCCTCAGGACGTCTCAAGGGTGGACGCCATCTGCGTCACCCCAAGAACACGCCGATGGCCAACCTGCTGGTGGCGATGCTCGATACGCTCAATATCCCCACCGACAAGTTCGGGGACAGCAACGGCGAGGTCAGCCTCTAAGCTTTCGGCGTTGGACTTCAGGCGTTAGGCGGTGGTCTTCACCAAGCGGCTGCGCGACAGGGTGCGTAGCGGTGAGATCACGTGCAGCGTCCGCATCTGGCAGTCACCGCGCGTCAAGGTCGGCGCGCGCTATCCGATGGATAACGGCATGATTGAGATCGACTCGATCGAGTCGATCGGTCTTGCCGACATCACTCCTGAACTCGCCCGTGAATCAGGCTTTGAAGGTGTGATCGATCTGTTGAAGGTGGCCAAACACGGGAAGGGCGAGTACGTGTATCTGGTGCGCTTTCATTATCTACGGCGAAGAAAACGGAGTGGACGGAGCTAGCGGATAAACACGGAGAGACGGAGTAACGGAGAATCTCTTTTGAAAGATTGTCTCCGTTTCTCCGTTGCTCCGTGTGAGCCCGTTATCTCCGCCAGACTCCGTTAGCGCTCAGCGAACAGTTACCGGAACCAGCTGGCCGCGAATCTCGCCTGCCGGGAACTGCGACGTGTGGATGTTCACGTACGCCCCGCCGCCGACGATGGCCTGAATCAGATCCTGCATCGTGTTGATGCCAATCTCGGGCCG
>DATCXH010000592.1:0-4850 GCA_036565925.1 Vicinamibacterales bacterium | reverse complement strand
GGATCCCATACTTCGGTGTCGTAAACGGGAGCGGTGTCGTTGTTGAACCCTGGTCCGCTGCTCCCGCCACTCACGAACACCGTGCCGTCCGGAAGCAGCGTCGCATTGTGCTGCCGTCGCGGGGTCGACATCGGGTTGACGTATCGCCATGCCGGCGAGGCCGCTTGCAGATCGATCACTTCGGCCGTCGCGGTGGGTGGATCCCCGCCGCCGACGACCAGCACTCTGCCGGTGTCGTAGATGACCGCAGGTCCGTAGTCGCGCATCCCGAAGTTGTTGTTCGCGACGAACGACCACGCGCCGGTTCCCGACGTGTCGAGATACTGCGCTCTCTGCTGAGGCCCGGCATTGAACACGCGTCCGTTTGGCGCGACGAACATCGTCGGATAGAGCGGCAGGGCCAGCTGCGCCGACGTCAAGTCCCGCCAGGTTCCGTTCGCGAGCTGCCACACCTGCGGCAACGTGTTGTTCCAGACCGTTCTGTCGATGTCGCCGGAGATCACCAGGACGTCGCCGTTTGGCAGCATGGTGTTCGTCGGGTACCAACGTCCGGCGTTCATGAGCGGCTGGTCGTCCCACGAGTTCGTGAAGGGGTTGTAGACCGCAGCATTCGGCAGACCGACGTTGTTGGCGATGTGACCACCGGCAATAAACAGCCGGCCGTCAGGCAGAAAGGAATGACCCGTACAGAACAGGTTGAACCCGGCGGGCGCCGTCGGCACGACCGCGTTTGTCGCCGGATCCCATAGATACGGTCCGTCCGTGTACGGATAAAACATCACCTTCCCCGTCGGGAGCAGTTGCGCGTGCACGGACACGATCGGCCAGCTCTGTACCGCTGACCACTGCCCCATCACGGACGGATCCGCCGGTGCCTGGCTGCGTGGGGATTGGCCAAAACACAACAGCAACAGTACGCACATCGCAGAAACAAGACGACTCGAGCCTCTGATCCTGACAATCCGCTGCGTACCGCAGCTCGTGTCGCGGGGAGCGGCAGACGCCGGATGCGGCGCCTGCACGGTCACCGGTACCCAGGAACCGCGGTTTCGGGAACGCGCGACAGAACCATCGGTCTGCTCTCTGCCGTCGACGTCATTCCCGGTGTCGACGTGCACACAAGGCGGTCCGCCTGGACGAGGTAGTCACGAATCACGTCGGCGAGCGTGGCACGAAGATCGAAATGTGGCTCCCATCCAAGCGCACGCATCCGCGAGATATCGGGCGGGAGTCGATCGCCATCCTCATAACCGACGCCGTAGAACTCTTCGCCATCGATCTCCTCGACACGTGACGCAGGTTCCTCACCCGTCAATTCGCGATACAGATCCATCATCACGAACGCCAACTCGCGAATTGTCACGTTGTTGCCGGGATTGCCGATGTTGAACACCCGGTTCCGCGTCTCGTTCGGGTGATCGAGCAACGTCTGGAACGCGTTGTTGGCATCGTCGATATGGAGGAACGCGCGGTGAACGAGGCCACCGTTCACGAGCCGAATCGGTCCGCGCGTCAGCAGCGCCGACATGAAATGCGGGAAGACGCGCGGTCCGCCAATCGCACCCGGCGGCACCAGATAGTCGATGCGTGTGCCGATGAAGTTGAATGGCCGCACGATGGTGTATTCGAGATCGCCGGCGTCTCCGTACGCGCAGATGACGCGTTCGAGCAGCAGCTTGGCGGTCGCATATATCCAGCGAGACTTCGTCACTGGACCGAAAATCGAGTCGCTCTCCTCTTCGCGGCAGAGCGTATCGGTCCCGGCTTTCCCGTACACTTCGGCAGACGAATACTGGATGAGGCGTTTCTTGTGTTTGATGCACAACCTCGCGATGGCCAGGTTGACGTCGAAATTGAGCTCGAAGACCTCCAACGGCGAGCTGACATACATGCTCGGGTTGGCGTACGCAACGAGGTCGACGACCAGATCCGATTTCGCGATCAGTCGTTCGGTCGCGCGACTCGGCGTACGAATGTCCGATTGGTGAAATGTGAACCGGTCGCTGGCGATGCCCGCCAGCTTTTCGTCGGTGATATCGACTCCGGTCACGGTGTGCTCGCCGCGCACCACCAGGTGTTCGACGAGATGGGACCCGACGAACCCGCCAGCGCCTAACAGCAGGATGTGCATCACGCCCCTCCGAACCCGCGTCGCCCAGCCAACTGCAGCGCAATCTTGTAGACAAACAATGGATTGTTCACGAGATACCTCCGCCCAAGCCGCCTCGGCTCGGTGAGCAGCCGAAACGACCATTCCAATCCGCTGCGCTGCATCCAGCGCGGCGCCTGACGCTTGATCCCCGCGTGAAAGTCGAACGCCGCTCCCACCCCGACCAGGGCGGGAGCGTCGAGTCGGCCGACGTGCGCAGCCATCCAACGCTCCTGTTTGGGTGTGCTCAATCCCACCCACACGATGTCGGGGCGCGCCGCGTTGATGCGTGCCACGAGTGCGCGATCCTCCTCCTCAGTGAGCGCGCGAAAAGGCGGCGAGTACGCGCCGCACACTTGCAGCCACGGGAATCGTGCAAGGAGGCGTCGCGCGAGGAGTTCGGGTACGCCAGCGGCACCGCCGAAGAAGAAGTGCCGCCAACCGCGCTTCAGAGACTCCACGCAACAGGCGATCATCAGATCCGGGCCGTAGACACGTTCGACCTGCGGCTCGCCATAGAGATGCGCCAGCCACACCAACGGCATGCCGTCTGGCGTGACCAGTCCCGCGCCGGAGTGGATCCGTCTCAGTTCCTCATCGCGGCCGCTCTCGATGACGCCGTGTACGCCGGTCACACAGACGTAGTTCGGCGTCCTGGCACCGATCCACCGACCGATCGTGCCGACCGCGTCGGCCATCGTGATCGCGCTGACCGGAACGCCAAGCACGGTGAATCGCCGAAGACCCGCGTCGCGATCAGCGAGCATTGGCATATTCGACGGTCGGGCGTACGACACCCGATTCGGTGACCTGTTGCTCGATCCACTCGTAAGTACGCGCGAGGCCGTCTTCGAGGGAAATGCGCGGCTCCCATCCGAGCACCTGCCGCAGCCGCGTATTGTCGGAGTTACGGCCCCGCACCCCCTGTGGGCCAGGGACATGCTGGAGCCTGACGAACACGCCGGCACAACCAGCGATGATCTCGGCCAGCTCGTTGATGGTGACCATGCGGTCCTGTCCGAGGTTGAGCGGTTCGGCGTACTCCGATCGCATCAGCCGGTAGAGACCGTCGACACAGTCGTCGATGTAACAGAACGATCGCGTCTGCTCGCCGTCACCCCACACCTCGATCTCGTCTTCGCCGGTCAGCTTGGCGATCGCGATCTTGCGGCAGAGCGCCGCCGGCGCTTTCTCCCGCCCTCCCTGCCATGTGCCGAGCGGACCGAAGATGTTGTGAAAGCGCACAATGCGCGTGTCCATCCCGTACTGCTCTCGGTAGTGCAGACACAGGCGCTCGGACACCAGCTTCTCCCATCCATAGGCATCCTGCGGCGCTGCGGGGTAGGCCTCTTCCTCGCGCAAGGGGACGACGTGGGCGTCGGTCTGTCGGTACTCGGGATAGACACACGCAGACGAGGTGTAGAGGTACCGTTGCACACCGTTCAGCCGCGCCGCCTCGATCGTGTGCGTATTGATCAAGACGTTGTTGTGGAGGATCTCGGCGTGGTAGCGCGAAATGAAGCCCATGCCACCCATGTCAGCGGCGAGCGCGTACACTTCGTCGACATCTCGCGTCGCGAGCAGGCAATCGGGCCATCGGCGCAGATCACGAATCTCGAACTCATCAGCCTGTGTCGGCGCGAACTCGGGATGTTTCAGATCCACGCCGCGTACCCAGTAGCCTTTCTCCCTGAGAAACGCCACGAGACGATGGCCGATGAATCCGCCAGCGCCGGTTACGAGCACCTTTGTTTTCTGCACTGTTGTCACCTCTTTCTCGCTGGTCACGGTTGATGTCGCGTCTGCTGTTGGCGTCAATGCGCTCCCGCACCGCGCACGACGGCTGGCAGCGTGCGAACCAGAATCGAGAAGTCCAGCGCCAGCGACCAGCTGTCGATGTACAGGAGATCGAGCCTGACCCACTCACCAAAGGAGAGGCTGCTGCGGCCGCTGATCTGCCACAGGCACGTCAGGCCGGGGCGGACACTGAAGCGGCGCAGGTCCGAGGAGCACGTGAACCGCTCGACGTCGCGTAGCGGCAACGGCCGAGGACCGACGAGCGACATCTGGCCGCGCAGCACGTTGATCAACTGCGGCAGTTCGTCGATCGACGTGCGGCGGAGAAACTTCCCGATCGGCGTGATCCGCGGGTCAACGGCGATCTTGAACACCGGCCCGTCCGCCTCGTTCGCGTCCTCGAGCGATGCCTGCAACGCTTCGGCGTTGACCACCATGGTGCGGAACTTCAGCATCCGGAAGCGCCGCCGGTTGAGTCCACATCGCTCCTGCGCATAGAGCACCGGGCCGTCACTCGTGAGCTTGACGGCGATGGCCACCACAGCCAGCAACGGCGACAGTACGATCAGCGCCGCGGCCGCGCCGACCACGTCCAGACATCGCTTGATGGCCAGCCGATGATCGTCGGGAACAACGTGCAGGGTCACTGTCGGCGCGTCCGATTCGTCATACCGCGGCCAGGCCACTTCGGTCTGGAACAGGTCCGCGCCGTACTTCGTGCAGACGCCGACACGTTCACACACATGGAGCGCCTGCTGAATCTGCGGGTAATGCGATTTGACGGGCAGCGCAATCCACACTTCATCGACCGGGTCGCGCATCAGCGTCGCCTCCAGGTCGTCGAGCGACCCGACCAGGCGCGCCGCTACCGGCTCGCTGACCGACGCGTTGTCGGGAGTGTCGA
>DATCXH010000671.1:0-4310 GCA_036565925.1 Vicinamibacterales bacterium | reverse complement strand
AAACGGCGCCACAACTGCCTGCTCGACCGCGACGACGAGCAGGCCCTCAAGCGGCAGACCTGTCTGGCCGTCCCTCGACGATCCTCGGGACGGCGGAGTCACTGATTGATGATGCGGTGGCGCTCGAGAATGGTCCGCGCCATGCGAAGGTTGGCCGCGTCGATCATCCGGCCGTCATGTGTGGCTGCGCCCTGTCCGGCGGCGGCAGCAGCCTCATAGGCCTTCAGTACCGCGGCCGCCCTGGTCACTTCTTCGAGTGACGGCGTGAAGGTCGCGTTCACTGCCGCAAGCTGCGCGGGATGAATGCACTGCTTCCCGTCGAAGCCCATGGCCAGCGCGATCCGGCACGCGCGGGCCAGTCCGGCCTCGTCTGTGTAGCCCGCATACGGCCCATCGAGACAGCGAAGGTCGTGTGCGCGCGCGGCAGCAACAATCGTGTGCATCACCGCGTGCCAACGGTGACCGGGATAGATCTCGTCGTGTTCGTCGGCTTCACCGATTGCCGCCGAGGGCATGTGCATCGACGCCGCGTAATCTCCGGCGCCGAAAATCAGCGCTTCAAGACGTCGCGATGCGCCGGCGATCTCGGCCGCGTGGAGAAACCCGCTCGCTGTTTCGATCTGCGCCTCGAGGCCGATTGGACGCGTCAGCCGGACATTCGCTTCGATCTGCATGAGCAGCGTGTCCACGAACTCGATGTCACGCGCGGAGCCGGCCTTGGGAATCATCACGACATCGAGTCGATCGCCGGCGGCCTCGACCACCTCGACGAGATCGCGATAGGCAAATGGCGTGTCGAGCGCGTTGATACGGAACATTCGGACCCTGCGTCCGAAGTCGATCTCTTTCAGCGCGTGGACCACGTTCGCCCGGCTCGATGCTTTTTCGGCAGGTGTCACCGAATCTTCGAGGTCGATGCAGATCGCGTCGGCGGCGCTCCCGGCCGCTTTCTTGATCATCGCCGGCTTGGATGCCGGCACGAACAACTGGCTGCGAGTCAGTCGCGTCAAAACGACCTCGGCATCCCGAGCACGTGCTCGCCAATGTAGGAAAGGATCAGATTCGTCGAGATCGGCGCCACCTGATAGAGCCTCGTCTCTCTGAACTTACGCTCGACATCGTACTCCGACGCGAACCCGAACCCGCCGAAGGTCTGCAGACACACATTGGCGGCTTCCCATGAGGCGTCCGCCGCCAGCAGCTTCGCGAGGTTGGCTTCGGCGCCAGCGGGCTTCCCCTCGTCAAACAGCCGGGCCGCTTCGTAGCGCATCAAGTCAGCGGCGCGAACATTGGCATACGCACGAGCGACCGGAAATTGGATGCCCTGGTTCTTTCCGATCGGCCGCTCGAACACGACTCGCTCGTTGGCATACGCCCGCGCGCGATCGACAAACCAGTAGCCGTCGCCAATGCACTCGGCAGCAATGAGGATGCGCTCCGCGTTCATGCCGTCGAGGATGTATCTGAATCCCTGCCCTTCCTCGCCGATCAGGTTCTCAGCCGGCACCTCGAAGTCTTCGAAGAAGACCTCGTTCGTCTCGTGATTCACCATGTTGCGGATCGGGCGGATCGTCATGCCCTTGTTCTGCGCATCTTGAAGATCAACGACGAAGATCGACAGGCCCTGCGTCTTCCTGGTCACCTCCGCCAGCGGCGTCGTCCGCGCCAGCAACAGCATCAGATCGGAATGCTGCACGCGCGAGATCCAGACCTTCTGACCGTTCACCACATACCGATCGCCCCGCCGCACCGCCATCGTCCGGGTTTTGGTCGTGTCAGTGCCGGTCGTGGGCTCGGTGACGGCGAACGACTGTAGACGGAGACGTCCGGCGGCAATCTCCGGCAAGTACCGCCTTTTCTGTTCGTCGGAGCCGTGACGGGCCAGCGCACCCATTATGTACATCTGCGCGTGGCACGCGCCGGAGTTGGCACCAGAGCGATTGATCTCCTCGAGGATGACCGAGGCTTCAGTCACGCTCAGTCCGCCGCCACCGTACTCGACTGGAATCAACGCCGACAGCCACCCGGCGTCGGTGAGGGCCTTCACGAAGGCTTCTGGATACTCGGACCTCTCTTCAATCGCACGCCAATATTCGCTTCCGAACGTGGCGCACAGTTCTCGAATCGCGCGGCGGTAGTCTTCGAACTCAGCAGCCTTGGGATTGATGTCAGTCGGCACGATGTCGATTGGCTTTGGGTTGTGGGCTCTGGGCGTTAGACACCAAGGTAACGTAACCACGGCACGGCGATCGCGAGATACACCGCGAGGAAGAACACGCCGAGCGTGAGCCCCAGTCCCCAGAACGCTTGTCGTGTGATGTACCCGCTCCCGTAGTAAATGGGATTGTGACCCGCGGTGTAGGTCGTCAACACGCCCATCAGTCCGAGCGGATACGCGAGCAGCAACGCCCACTCCTTTGCCGACAGACCCGGAATCATCACCGCGACGCCGATGAACACCGGCAGCATGCTCGCTGCATGGGCGGTGATACTCGCAAAGAAGTAATGCAGGAAAAAGTACACGCCGATGAGGGAAACAATCGCCAGCGTCAATCCAAATCCCTCGAGGGTCGGCGCCAACGACTTGGCCAGCCACTCGAGAAACTTCGTTTCGCCGAGGCCGCCGGCCAACGTCACCATCGTTGCGAACCAGACGAGGACGTTCCACGCTTGCGCGTGCCCGATCACCTCGTTCCACGAGACGACCTTGAAGCCCACCATCAGCAGCACGACGAGCATCGCGCTGATCGCGGGCTCGACGTGCTCGATCGCGCCAATCCAGAGTGACAGTGCGACGCACACCAGCACGAGCAGCGTGACTTCCTTGCGGGACATCGCGCCCATCGCTTCGAGCTGCTGCGCCGCCCAGCGTGGCGCTTCAGGCGCGCTGCGTATCTCCGGCGGATAAATCACGTACAGCAGCCACGGGACGACAAGCAGCAGCAGAATCCCGACCGGCGCGAAACCGATGAACCACTCGAGCCACGTCACCGTGACTCCGGTCGTCTGCCGGATCACCGAGAGCGCGAGCGTATTCGGCGCCAGCGCTGTCACGAACATACTGCTCGTGACGAAGCTGGTCGCCAACGCCGAGTACAGCAGGTACGCGCCCAGTCGTCTCGCTGTCCCGTCGTGAGGGCGCGACTGATAGAGCTCAGGGATCTGCCGAACCACAGGGAACACCGTGCCGGCGCTGCGGGCAGTCGCGGATGCGGTGAACGGAGCAAGCGCGAGGTCGGCGAAGGCCACCGCGTACCCCAATCCGAGCGTGCGATGTCCGAGCAACCGAACGAGCTGCAGCGCGATGCGCTTGCCCAGCCCGGTTTGCGTGTAGCCGAGCGTGAACATGTAGCCCGCGAAGATCAGCCACACCGTCGCGTTGCCAAATCCGCTGAGCGCCCACTGCGCCGACTGCGCCGGCGTCTCTCGCACCAGGCCCAGCATGGCGGCGACGATGACGCCCGCCATGCCGATGATGGCGGGCGGGATGGGCTCGGTAATGAGCGCGACGATAACGGTGGTGAAGAGGGCGAAGTAACGCCACGCGTTCACCGACAACCCGCCGGGCACCGGCACCATCGCGATGACGAGACCGATCGCGAGCGGCGTAATGACTTCGTGGAGGCGGATCTTCAGGTCCGCCTGACGTGCATTCGCGTGGGAATTCGGCTCGACGCCCTGCAAGGGCGGCAGCATAGCACTGGAACTAGGGTTTCCCGATCGTCAGATCGACGAGCGTCTGGACATTCGGGAGATTCTCCGCGCGTCCAACCTCCTGCGCCAAACGATCGCGCTGAGCGCCCGAGAGAAATCCTCCGGCGTTGTCATCGAACTTCGCACGCAGTTCGGCGTCGCTCATCGGGTTCTCAGCGGATCCTCGGTTGTACTCCTCGATCTCGTCGAGCACGCGCCCATCCTTCAGCGTGACGCGCACCGCGCCCTTGAATCGGCCAGGACCCGGGAACGCTGGATCAACTGAATACTCGACCTTGCCGGCGAGGGCGAGCACCTCAGGATTGAGTCGCATCTCCTCGCTGTAAGCGTCCTTACCGAGACTTCCCGCATACAGCGCTTCGGCCATCGTGTACTGCAGGCACACACGGCAATGCGCCTGCGTCGCGGGCGCGCGCTTCTCCGCAACCGGCTCGCACACGATCGACACATTGAACTCGGCGACCGGACATTCGATACGGACGACGTCATCAGCGCGGACGCCCTGCGCACGCAAACGCAGAATCGCCGAGACGTAGGGATGCAGCACGTGCGCCGTCGGAAATGGCTTGAACGACGAGTTGCGACTCTCCCAATGC
>DATCXH010001135.1:0-4165 GCA_036565925.1 Vicinamibacterales bacterium | reverse complement strand
CGTTGCCATCACCGTTCACTTGCGGGACCAACACGCGATAGGGTTCGCCGGTTTGTGGTGGCTCGGTGGTGATCACACGCGTGGTGTTGTACTCAGGCCCGTAGTCCGTACGCCAGACTCGCGGCATGTAGGTCGTAAACGGGAACGACGGTATCTTCGGAAAGTGCACCTCCTCGAGAGGCACGAGCTCGCCCTTCGCGATGGCCGGATACTGCGAGGCCGGCGGTTCGCGATCGCCACGTGTCCACGCGTCGAGTTCGATCAGGAGCGCGCGTGTCACCCAGCGCTGCTCGGCAAAGTTGACGAATTGCCGATATTGATCTCTGCCCTTCGAGAGTGGGAGTCCGCCCATCGAGTGGGGCGTGCCGGCGAGAAAGTAGAGACGCGACGTGGCGTCGAGCGGAGCGTCCGTGCGGCCATCATCAGTGGTGTGCGTCAGCGAGCCCGCACGCGCCCAGTACTCTGTTGACGAGAACGTGTAGAAGATCTTTGGCGTAACGCGAGCGTCGCGCGCTTTGGCGAGCAATCCCTCATCTCTGAACGGCGGAAGATCCACCGGGCGCAAGATCGACAGCACGGAGTTTCCCGCCTGACCGGGCATCGCAAAGCGATGATTGAAGCTTCCACCGCCTGCACCTGCTGACGAAATCATCAGACCGTCGAACGCCTGACGCCCGCGTTCATCCGCATTGAACCCGTCGCGGACGAACTCGCGCAGGAATCGTCCACTCTGCGAATAGCCGTAGCCGATCACTCGTTGCAGCGCAGCCGGCGTATCGCGTAGCGTGGCGCCCTCGCCGCCGAACTTCAGGTACGACGCGAAGTCGCGAATCGCAGCGAGACCGAGACCAGCGACCGGGGATCCACTCGCGCGATACACGGCTTCGTACACGCCAGTGCCTTGCGCCGACGCCAGACGCATCGAGCAGCCGTCAACAGCCAACCGCCATTCGTCGGACGGAATCGGCTGCGGTGTCTCGTCCATGCGCGCGCGAAAGGTGAGCCTCGCACTGGTCCGTTGGGATTCGGCAACGCAATACGTGAGCGGGAGGTCCACTCCGCCGGGGTGGGCCAGCTCGATGTGGGCGTCGCGCACGAGGCCTTCCACAGCCGCGATCGGCGCGCTGAACGTCAGGCCTTGCAGCGGTCGCACGTCGAATTGCCAGCCGAGGAATGCGACCGCGAATCCCTGCTCGAGCAGGAACCCATCACCAAGGCTCCACGATTCCGGCGACAGACTGCGCTGCTGCGCGCCGCTCAGGATGGCGAGTGACTGATCGCGTCCGCGGTTGACGACCTCGAGGAACACTGTGCCGCGTGCGCGACGAGCGTCCTTCGGTCTGAAGAACAACAGATCGGATGAGAACTCGACCTTGCCGTCTCTATTCTTCGGTGCGTGAGCGATGTCGGCGATGGCACGGTTCGCCGGCGCTGCCGGGTCAATCGCGAAGTACACCCGCCCGATGATGCGCTCGTGCGAGCCCCAGTCGTCGCGACGCTGCACGTCGATGCGAACGACTTCCGCGACAGCGGCGTCGGCGAGCACCAGCAGCAGCAACGCCACGCACACGGCCGCCTGCCTTTGCATTCGCGTCATAGTCACCGCAGGTGAATCACGTTTCCTGTGATTAACTGTGCCTCGTCAGACACGAGGAACGCGATGATATCAGCGACCTCCCGGGGCTGCGCGACATGAATGAGATCGGGGCGGCTCGCAACATAGCGACGCACATCCTCGGTGATCCAGCCGGTGTCGGTCACGGGTGGATGAACGAGATTCGCGGTCACCCCCCGCTCGCGTTGTTGATCCTAAGGTCGACAGGACCAAACTTCGACTCAGAGAAGTCGAAGAGGTGGGACGGTGTCGCGGTGTCGGCGAGATTCGCCTCAACTGCGATCGCGCGACCGTCCTCATCTCGGATGGCGGCGAGCACCTCGCCGGCATCACTCGCGCGATGACGGCCGTATTCATCCGGCAGCCCAGGATCAGGATCAGGCGTCAGCCTCAAGTACGAGAGAACGATGATCGCCCTGCGACGCGCCAGCGCTTGCGCGGTTCCCGCGCCGATGCCGTGGTTGGCACCAGTCACGAGAGCGACGTGATCGCGAAGCTCGTGCGAGGCCGGATCCATCTCCGGCGATTTTAGTCGGCGCGGGCCTCGTTCGCAGGCGTCCAGCGGTGGAAGACGATGGAGCCGTCGGCGCGCATGGCCTCGAGAATGTATTCGGCGTCGGGACCAGTGGTCTCGGCATCCACGTCCACCGGGCGCCACTGCTTGACGCCAACGACAACCCAACCTTCTTTGGCAATCCAGTGCCGCCCGCGGGCCTCTGCCTGCTCGGGATCGCGCGCCTGAATCCAGCAGTCAACATGCGCGCCGGACACATTGTCGCGCTCGGCAACGGCTTCAGTGGGCATTGCCTCGAACTGCATGAAGATGACAGGTTCGCGAGTCATAGCCTCCAGGTAGACAACGGCCTGAGCGTACTAACGAATACGACTCCTGGACCGAACGGGCTTTACTGTTTCGAGACTTCGGCGATCCGTGAGACCAGTATTCCGGGCGCGTGACGGGTCTGGCACCCGAGCTTGCTCGCCACCCACCCCCGGACCGTCTTTCCACTGTCGTGCCCGACTTGCATACGAGGTATCAGGCAACAGCGCCAACTTCCGAATCGGGATCGAGAGTTGTGACCCATCCGTGATCCACGGCAATCAGCACGGTTCGGGCCATGCCGCGAGCCTACGCCTCGACCGCGATCGAAACAATCGGGAATCACCCTAAAAGACGCCACGATATGTCGTGGCTTCGACGTCGACCGGTGCGAGATCAGGCTCGAGCCACTCGAACCTGGCAGCCCTCGACATCAAACGATCGCGTGAATAGAACGTAAACAACATGTCCCGCGCCGCGAGTGGCCCAGCGAGGAGATCGAAGGCCCGCATCTCGAGTGCCATGTCAGTGTGGCAGCGGTCGAGATACTGCGAGAGCAGCCGCACATAAGCGGCAGTAATCGTCTCGTGATACCCGTTCGTCGTCGAGTTCACCCCACCGTGACTCTCGTTCAACCGGCGAATGCCGTTTCGAAGCCGAGCGAGCGCCTCCGCAACGCCGTATCGATCCACGTGCCAGAGGCCGACGACGAGATGCGCGGCGTGGGTCCATTCTTTGGCCGGCACCGCACATTGCTGAAACCGCACGGCGAGATCGTCGAGCCACGTGGTCCGATGATGCGCGAGCCGCAGCTTGAGGCCGCGGTAGCTCTCGAACAACGTCTGATGCGCGCGCCACGACAGATTATCGACGCGCGTGTAGTAGCCGCGCACCCATGACAGCAGGAATTCGAGCTTCTCGTCCTGCTCGGCTTTCGACGCGTACTTGTGCGGCTCCCATGCCCGGTTCCGGCAGTTGGTGAGACAGGGCTCGAGACCAGGATCGATGAACAGCAGGATGGGCGAGTACGCGAAGGTTTGCGCGACCAGCGCTCCATAACACCCTTCGACGACCCAACGGTCGTGCGTCGAGCAGAACGCGGTCACATCGGCAGCTGCAGCCTCAGGCGATCTGCCGAGGGCAACCTTCCCAGGCTCCCACGCCACCGTGTCGAGATCGAGCGTCGCGATCGGATGTGCCGCCGGTTTCTGTGCGGCCTCGGCCGCGTTCTTGCCGGCCGCAATTTCACCGGCAAGCGTGGATTTGCCGGAACCGGAGTTTCCGACGATAGCGATGCGCATGTTGAACGTGTAGTGTCCGGCGTTGGCGCGGAATCTAGTGTCAGGCGTTAGCGGGGATCTTTGCGTCTAGACTCGCCCGCGCACTTTGGCGATCCACCACCGCAGGCCGACCAACAGGAACCGCCAGTCGTGGAAGAACTCCGGCCGCTTGCCTTCGAATGCGTGGCCGACGAACTGAAAGATCCACCCTATCACGAACAGGATGAGCGGCACCGGCCAGAACCCGCGCGTCAGCAACGCCACCACGAAGAGCGGTATCGAAACGACGATCAGCGGGATGCCGAGTGTGTGGCAGACACGATTGACGGGATGCTGATGGCTGTGTGAGTACTGCGCGATCCAGTGCTCCCAGGACCTTCCGCCGAGCATGACTCCCCTTCCCTCGAGCCTATCGCTCGAGGCCTGTCTTGGCGACGGCCGCCGATGCGG
>DATCXH010000986.1:0-3304 GCA_036565925.1 Vicinamibacterales bacterium | reverse complement strand
GCGCATCGGTGGCGGACCGCCGGTCGCCGGCTCTGGACAAGACCCCAACCGCGCGCCGCAATCCGCCAACGCGATTCTCGACGTCGAGGGGTTCCGCCCGCTCGGCCAACCCTGCCCCAAATAAACGAGGCGATGCGGCCGGCACGTAATGACCGGCCTGCGCGAGGCGGTCATTCGGATGCGTCCGTTCGTTCGAACCGAACGACTTCGGGCCCGTCCTCGATCTCGAGACGTTCGACCTTATAACCAGGCGTCTCACCGGCTGCTTCGTCTGGTACCCATCGATAGGAGCGTTCGCCCAGCTGCTTGGTGAGCCGTCCGAGGTGAAACCCGACGGCGGTGCGCTCTTCGTACTCTTCCTGCTCGATCGACCCTGGCTTTGAGGGCAAGAGTTCACCAAACTCAAGGTCGGTTGCGCTCAAGCGATACGTCTCGTGCGGGTCCAGATGATCGCGAATGAACTCGAGGACCTCGGCGCGCCAGACGTGCCGCTGCTCCTCGTGCTCGCACATGTGATTCGGTAGCAGCGGTTCATCCTCAGTTTGACTCTCTGGTGTCCGCGCCTGCTCCCGCCGCCAATGATCCGCGGCACCGTTGTGATCGGCGATGCGATCCTCGAGGAGCGTGCGAAGCTCCTCTCCTGAAAACGTCAGCTTCAGTCCATCGATCATCGTCTTTCTCCTCCGCGACGAGCTCCGTCGCGATGAGAACGGATGCACGACGAACGCCGGGCCGAAGGCGTGAGGAATGTCGAGGAAAATAGGCCGAGGACGAATCGAGTACGCAGATTCAGCGTGGTCCACGCGATGCGATGTACGCACGAAGGGCCGCGTCGCCGCGGCCCTTGTTCGTGCTGGTCCGGCTAAAGCCGGACGCTACATCGAAGTCCGGCTAAAGCCGGACGTTACATGTGTCTACTGCTTCGGTTCTTCAATCTTGATCTTTGATAGCGGCTCCACCTTGCCTTCGAGCGCCGCCGATCCAGTGGGATAGTTGTCTTTGCTCAGAAGGAACGCCACAACGTCGGCCGCCTGCTCGGGCGACAGCGTCCCCGGTGCAGTCGCGGGCATCGTCGTCTGCGTCTTCTCGTAGAGATCGCCGACGGTCTTGCCGCCCCAGTTCGCGAGGAAGTCCTTGCCCGCCAGCGGCGGCATCGGACCTGAGCCTTCGAGGTTGTCACCGTGACACGCAGCGCACTGCTCCTTGTACGTGGCCTCGCCCTTCTTGGCCTGGTCCGCCGTGTACACGCCTTCGTTCGTTGAACGCGTCGCCTGCGCGGCAACCGCCACACCGAGCGACGCTAGAAATCCACCGACGATGAGTACCGCAACCGTATTCTTCATGTCTCCTCGATCTTACGATGATTTCTTCTTTCGACGGATCTTCCCCCCGCCGCCGGCCAAGCCCAACTGCGTGGCTGTGCCAATAATTCCTAGAATAACCCACGCATACGGCAGCCATCGCTGTCCGGGCGCCGGGTTCAACGGATAGATCACCCAGACGTTTCCGCTGGCGGCCGCCGTCATCGCGGCGCGATTTCCGAGGAGAGCCATGGCTCCGACAATCAGCGTCCACGCGCCGCCGAATGCGGTGAACAGGATGATGACGTGCTTCTGCAGATACATCGACGCGATCGCCCCGACCACAGCCGCGACGAGCACGATGAGAAATGGCGGCTCCTGTCCGCTGATTCCGAACGCCAGATGCGAGAGCACCGCACCAAGCGTCGCACCGGATAGCGCGACGCCGAGGTAGTAGCCGGCATACAGCAGCCCCATCCCGATGAGGCCGCCAACGATCCACGCGCCGATCATCCACGTCGTATCGCTCGGGCCGACCAGCGAGCTCGCCATCAAGCCGCCGAGAATGAACCCGAAGATGGACAGCACGACGCGGAACAGTCGGTAACCGAAGAAGCACGCGACAGCACCGCCCACCACCAGGGCAATGGCTGCCGGAACCTGATACGCCGCGGGCATCACTACAGGTCTCTGCGTCCTTCCATTGCTCGCGTCATCGTCACTTCGTCAGCGTATTCGAGATCGGATCCGACCGGAATGCCCATCGCAATGCGCGTCACGCGCACACCGAGTGGCTTGAGCAGCCGCGCCAGATACAGTGCGGTCGCCTCGCCTTCCACCGTCGGATTGGTGGCCAGGATCACTTCATCTACGCCACCTGTCCCGACGCGCGTCAGCAGACTTTTGATCTTGAGGTCGTCGGGCCCAACGCCTTGCAGCGGCGACAGTGTGCCCATCAGCACGTGGTAGACGCCGCGGAACTCGCGCGTCTTCTCGACGACGCTGACGTTCTGCGGCTCCTCGACGACGCAGATCACGCGCTGATCACGGGTTGCGCTGGTACAGAACGCGCACGGATCCTCGTCGGTGATGTTGTTGCAGTTGGAACAGTAGGTGACGCGATCCTTGACGTCGCGGATCGCTTCGATCAGACGTTCCGCATCCTCACGCGGATTCTTGAGCACATAAAAGGCAAGACGCTGAGCGCTCTTGGCGCCGATGCCGGGCAGCTTCTGCAGCTGCTCGACCAGTCGAGTGAGGGGATCAGGCAGCGACAAGGCGTCAGGACAGGCCGGGGATCTTCAGCCCGCCGAGGAGTCCGGACATCGACTGCCCGAGCTGTTCATCGACCTTGCGGCTGGCGTCGTTCACGGCAGCGGCAATCAGGTCCTGCAGCATCTCCACTTCCTCTTTCGAGACGACTTCAGGATCGATCTTGATCGACTGCACCTGTTTGGCGCCGTTGACCACAACGGTCACCATGCCACCGCCGGCAGAGGCTTCGACACGCAGATCGCTCATGCGTTTTTGCAACTGCTCCTGCATCTGCCTGGCCTGCTGCATCACTTCGAGGATATTCATCGCGTCTACATCTCCTCGACGTCACGGATTTCCGCGGGAAACACTTCGAGCATGGCCTGGACGGCAGGAGACGATTTCGCTTCTTCCTTGAGATCGCGCTTCGGTGCCGACGAGTCTGCCGCGGGCGCCGTGTTGGCTGCCGGTGCCGCATCGGCCTGCACTTGTTTTGACGTCACCTGGATGCGGCGACCAATCAATTTGAGCGCAACGCCCTCGAGCCATTCCCGGTTCGAGTCGAGCTGCATCTTGGCGACGTTCTGGTTCGATGCAAACGTGAACGTGATGCGCTCGTCAGTGACATCGATCCGCTGCGCCTGCGCGACGGCCAGACTGTAGAGCGTGTTCTTGTTCGAGCGAATCTCGGCCAGGAACTTGTCTTTCAGAGCACCAGCAGGTGCAAGCGCGCTGCTCGTCGGTGCGAG
>DATCXH010000752.1:0-4018 GCA_036565925.1 Vicinamibacterales bacterium | reverse complement strand
CGGACCGATGCCCGGGATCGCCAACGCGCCGATGCCAACCAGCCAGCCGAGCACTCCGCCAATTGCCGCGCCCGTCCCGGCACCCGCCGTGAATCCTTCAGGTGCCTTCGAGTTGATCTCGTGCGCGAGATCGCGAGTGGTTCGGTCGCGTTCCGGAAGAATTGCCGAGATGTCACTGTTGCGGAATCCGGCAGCTCGGAGCGACTCGAGCGCACGCTCGAATGCGACACGATCCGGATAGATGCCATACGCAACCAAGTCTGTGGCCATGTGTTCCCCTCCTTGATGGGTTGAAGACGCCGCGCGCACGCGTAGTAGGGGTAGGAGCAGCAAGCATGCCGATTCGCACCTCAACGTCTGCGCTGAGGCAACCTCAACGTCTGCGTTGAGGCAACCTCAACGTGTGCGTTGGACCTGACTCAGCCCCGAGTGTGGTGTAGCCGAGCTCAGATCTGCGGCTGGCGCGTGAGAAACGCGATGAGCTCCTCGGCTGCGCCGCGTTCATCATCGGTCTGGGCCAGCGCGCGCGACGCGCGGGCATGACCGATCGCTTCGTCACGGCGGCCCATCCGGTTGAGCACGCGGGCCACTGTCATTCGCGCGGCTGCACTCGACGGATCCAGAGTCGCGGCGCGGATCGCGATTGGCAGCGCGTCGGCCGGTGTCGCTCCCTGCGCGAGCGTGTCGGCGAGGAACGATTGCGAGGGTGAATAAAAGCTGTTGAGGGCGACCGATCGCCGAAGCAGCGTTTCCATCCGCTTGCGCGTGTCCACGTCAGCGTTCGCCGTCCAGATCATCGTCGCCAGGCGATAGTGCGTGTAGAAGCTCTCGGAGTTGAGCTCCACCGCCTTCGTGTATGCGCTGCGTGCCTCGTCTCGCCTCCCCTCACGATCGAGCAGAAGCGCCTCGACGTCGTACGTGGCAGCGCCTCGATTCTCGCCAGCCGCAGCAATCGCGGCGCGAGCCTCGACCGGACGGCCGAAGGTCGCATGCACGGCCGCGTGCACGCCGGCCGATTCGCCCGGGCTCAGCGCGCGCACGGGAAAGTTCTTCGACAAGGCGTTGGTGTCCACTTTCAGTCGTACGAACTGCGTGATGGGCTTCTTTTGATAGTTGAGATACGCGATCTCCAGTGCGTCCACGCTGCCGAAGACGCGCTGGATCGCTTCGGTCGACGGTGCGCCCTTCAAGAGCAGTTCAGTGAGCTGATTGACGTGAGCTCCCGCGTCGCCCGCGCCGAACATCATGTAGTGCATCACGCCCCACGATTGGGCATCGAAAAGCGGCCGAGTCGTGCCGTTGGTGTAATAGGGAGATTTCGAGCCCAGCGTGACGAGCTCTGACAGCCGGAGACGTCCGTCCTGCTGCAGGCGTGCGACGTTCCAGGGGATGGCGCGGCCAAACTGAATCTCGTTGTCGCGGACGATCGAATTGCTCAACAGCTCGGCGAGGCCATTGCGGAACCACAGAGGCAGAGGGCGCTCGAATGCTTCGTTGAGCGTCAACGCGCTGTAGGACCAGTACGACGACACGTAAGGGTTGATGCCGACGGTGTCATCGGCGCGAACGTCGCTGCGCAGCGTGATGTAGTGCGCGGCCGCGCCCGTCCCGAAGACGCTACTCGGACGCGAATCCCTGCTGCTCTTCTCCCAGAAGCCTGGGATGAGCAGCTTCATCGAGTTCTCGTCCTTGGCGGCGACGACGACCACCGGACGATCCAGTTGCACGCGTGCCCACGGCCAGCCAATCTGGATGGCGGCGCGGATCTGCTCGAACTGCCAGGCGACGTTGCGCGCCCGGCCCTCGCCCGCGTTGGACACGACCGTGAAATTGGGACTCTTCACCTCGATCCAGGGGTCGTCGGCAGCGGACTGCGACGGTACGAATGCCGCCAACACCACGAGCGATACGCCCAAGCGAGTGCGCACACCGGCCTCCAGTCTGAATCTGAAAACGTCGCGGAGTGGAAAGTCGAACACATCCGCGACGTGGAATCCAGTCCGGGCTGGAGACTGCGTGGTTTGGCACTAACGGGCGGCGGTGGCCGGCGGTTGCGCGAAGGGGTTCTCGTCGGCGCTCGGTCCATAAATCGACGGCACCGGCACATTCAATTGACGCAGATATACCGACATCTGACCACGATGGTGATACCAGTGGTTCAACATGATCGCGCGCAGCGCGGCGATGCGCGGCATCGCCATGATCTCGCGATCGCCGTCGAGCACCTTCCACATCGCCATGATCGCCGTATCGTCCATCGACCCGAGCGCGGCCCTGGCTTGCTTCACGGTGTTCTCCAGCGCCGGCAACAACTCGCTCACCTGCGTCGCTGCCGGCTGCACGAACGCCGGCCGCTGCATCGAGGGCTGCGCGATCATCTGCGCGACATTGCCGGGGACAGTCGCGATGTGCAGCGCGAGCTGGCCCAGTGACATCGACTTCTCGTGCGGCTTCCAGGTGAGATGCGCCTGCGGTACGCGTTCGAGGACGCGTCTGGTTGTCTGCGCCTCCTGCTCGAGCTCTTGAAGCATTCCATCAATGATGGCCATCTGATTCTCCTTTCAGCGGTTCTCGACGTTCGTCGAGGGCGCCCTATCGCGCCGCTGCAGCCCCTGGCTGCACAAATGGATTTTCGTCAGCGCTCGGTCCGTAGATCGACGGCACCGGCACATTGAGCTGACGGAGATAGACCGACAGCTGACCACGATGGTGATACCAGTGGTTCAGCATGACCGATCGCAGGAACGCGACACGCGGCATCGCGAGGATTTCCCGTTCGCCGTCGAGAATCCGCCATGTCGCTGCCATCGCGCGGTCGTCCAGGCCCTCCAATGCTTTACGAGCCCGCTTGACGCTGTCGTCGAGCATCGGCAGCAGTTCGCTCGCGCTGGACGGCGATGGTTGTGGGAACAGCGGACGCTGCATCGATGGTTGCGCTGCCGCTTCGGCGACGCCGCCGGGCACGATCGCGATGTGCATCGCCAGTTGTCCGAGCGTCATCGATTTCGCGTGCGGCTTCCATCCGAGATGGCCGTCCGGCACCCGCTCGAGTACGCGTCGGGTCGTCTGCGCTTCCTGCTCCAGTTCCTGGAGAAGTGTTTCCACGAGTGCCACGTCGTGCTCCCTTCACTGATTGCTGTTGGCGTCGGCGTCGCTCTGGATTCGCGACAGGATGTGTTTCCAACCTGTGCCGACGCCCTTGCGGTGATCGTCTGAGATGAAACCGAACGCGGTGTGTCTGAACGCGATGAGCGTTCCGCCCTCGACCTCAGTGAGCCGGTACTGCACGTTCGACATCACTGGATTTGACATGAACAGCGGTCCGTAGATCTCGAGCAGCGTCGGCTTCTTGATGGCCTGCACGTGTCCCCACATGTGACCGTTGTTGCCGCCGAGATCGCGATACCAGCGACCGCCGGGCCACGCTTCCAGCACCATCGGGAAGGGCTTCCCGTCCGGTGTTTCGTTCAGTCGTCCGATGTGACTCACGATCGAGTCGAACGTCGCCTCGAGCGAGGCGCGCACATGGACGTTGTCGGAGATCTCCAGCGTCAGATTTTCCAGCGTCGGTGCAGTCAGCATCACGATTCCTCTTTCTTCTTGGCCTCGGCGTGCGCCTTGATGCGCGAGAGTTGTCGTCCCCAATATCGCGAGAAGGTGCCGGTCCACTCGTGGAGCGGCCGCAGCGCGTCTGCATTGGTGCGATAGAGCGTGCGGCGTCCGTCGCGTCGCATATCCACGAGTCCCACGTTGAGCAGCACCTGCAGATGCTTGGACACGGACGGTTGTCCGAGGCCGAGGGCAATGGCGATGTCGCCGACGGCACGCTCTTCCGGACCGAGATACTCGAGTATCTCGCGGCGCCTGGGTTCGGCGACCGCGTTGAACGCATCGGACGTGGTGGAAGCGCGAGGCACGACCCAATCATATTCCCATATCGGAATATGTCAACCTCTCGTTGTTCTCTCCCTTCGTGCCCTGGGCCGTGCCCTGAGCCGTGCCCTGGGCTGTGCTCTGC
>DATCXH010000639.1:0-6913 GCA_036565925.1 Vicinamibacterales bacterium | reverse complement strand
CATACTGCTCGCGAAACCGCGACGTCACCATCGCATCCAGAAACGACCGCGTCCCCAGGTTCTCCGTATACCAACTCGGTCGCGGCAGCGAGCCCGTGATCGTCGTCGGGAGCATGATCCCGGCAGTGGCCTTCAACATGTCTTTGGTCTCCTAAGCGTTCGTGGGTACCACCTGGTGGTATGTCCTTCGTGAATCACTACAGGCCGCTCCGTTGTCGCGGCCGATAAATCGCGATCGAAGGCCGGCCGTGACTGGTACCCTCTCAGCGTCTGCGCACTACTAGATCCTTCGAACGTTATAACGCCGCATGGTTCCAGTCAACGCGACTGGCTTCGTTCTTCAGGGCGTCGCGCTCTCGATTTCCGGCTCTGGGCTTTGGGTTGTCGCGTGCCGATAATGAGAGCAATGGTCAGACTCGGCTCGGATGTGCTCCTCTCATCGTCTCGCCTCGCCGGCAAACGGGTCGGCGTCGTCTGCAATCACGCATCGCTCGATCGCGGCTTCGCCCACATTGTCGATCGGCTGGCAGCCGCGGACGATCTGACGCTGTCGGCGATTTTCGGACCGCAACACGGGTTCCGCTCGGACGTGCAGGACAACATGATCGAAACGCCCCACGTCAAAGACCCGGGGCGTCGGGTACCGATCTATTCCCTTTACAGTGAGACGCGCGAACCGACGGCCGAGATGCTCAGTGGCATCGACGTGCTGGTCATCGATCTGCAGGACGTCGGCGCCCGCATTTACACCTACATCTACACGATGGCCAACTGCATGCGCGCCTGCGCGCGGCACGGCATCCCGGTCATCGTCTGCGATCGGCCGAATCCGATCGGCGGCATGGACGTCGAAGGCGCTTGCCTCGTCCCCGGGTTCGAGTCATTCGTCGGTCAGTTCCCGATCCCGATGCGCCACGGCATGACGATTGGCGAGCTGGCCCGGTTCTTCAACGACGTGTTCTCGATTGGCGCCCAGCTCGACGTCGTGTCGATGGAAGGGTGGCAGCGTGATTTGTACGCCGATCAGACCGGGCTGCCGTGGGTGATGCCCTCGCCCAACATGCCGACGCTTGATACCGCGATCGTGTATCCGGGGACCGTGCTGTTCGAAGGCATCATGCTCTCAGAAGGTCGCGGCACGACTCGCCCGTTCGAGTTGGTGGGCGCGCCGTGGATCGAGGCCGAACGTTTCGCGCGCGACATGAACGCACTCGGACTCGCCGGCGTCTACTTCCGGCCAGCGGTCTTCGAGCCCACGTTCCAGAAGCACGCCAGGCAGACCTGCGGTGGCTGTCAGATCCACGTGACCGCACGGCATCTGTTCAAGCCCGTACTCGTGGGCGTCGCGCTGGCCGGGATGTTCTGGCGAACCAACCCGTCGAAGTTTGCGTGGCGTCAGCCGCCGTACGAATACGAGCACGACAAGATGCCGATCGACATCCTTGCCGGCTCCGATGCGCTTCGCACGCAGATCGAAGCGGACATGCCGGCCACCGAGATCGCGGCGAGTTGGAGGGCTGACGAAGAAGCGTTCATGACATTGCGCGAGCGCTTCCTGATGTACTCGTAACGGCGGTCGGCTTCACGCGAAGGCGGAAGCCGGACATTACCTGTTCACGACCTCGTCTTCGCAATCCCTGGCGACTTCATCTCCTGCAGGGTGGGCGGCACGAGGTGATGCTCGGTCAGATGCGTTCTGAGCAGCTCGAAGGCCTGCGCCGGCGTGTCGGCATGCTGCACGAGATGATTGTCATTCGGACTGATCGCCCCCCACTCGGCCATTGGCTCAAAATTCAGAATCGGATCCCAGTACTCTGAGCCATAGAGAATCACCTGGATCTGTTTCTCCAGCTTCTCCGTTTGCATCAGCGTCAGGATCTCGAACATCTCGTCGAGCGTGCCGAACCCGCCCGGGAAGATCACCAGCGCCTTGGCCAGATACGCAAACCAGAACTTGCGCATGAAGAAGTAGTGGAACTCGAAGTGCAGGCCGTCGGTGATGAAGCGGTTGGCGCCCTGCTCGAACGGAAGACGGATGTTCAATCCGATCGTCTTGCCACCCCCCTCATGGGCGCCGCGATTGGCCGCTTCCATGATGCCGGGCCCACCGCCCGACGTCACGACGAACCGGTGGTGGGGTGAATCGAGTGTGAGCGACCACTCGGCCAGCATGCGTGCCAGCGTGCGGGCGTCTTCGTAGTACTTCGACCACTCGACCGCCTTGCGGCCGCGCGTGAGGTGTTCATTCAACGTCTCGCCACGCGATCCGAATCGCCGTTCGAGGCGCGCCAGCGCCTGCTCGGCATGCTCACGACTGTGGATGCGCGCCGACCCGAAGAACACCACCGTGTCCTGAATGTTCTGCGCTTTGAACCGTCGCAGCGGCTCGAGATATTCGGCGAGAATTCTGAGCGGACGTGCTTCTTCCGATTCGAGAAATTGGTAATCGCGGTATGCGAGCGGCTGCGGATGCATGCGGCAATTATTTTCGATTTTGCGACTGTTGATTATCGAATCGCTGTTGATTGCCGATTGTTGATTCCGCTTCAGTCATTCCATTGCTGTTCGACGTGTCTCTTGAGTTCCTCGAGGGCGACGGTGAGACCCGTGGCAATCACGTCGTAGTACCGCGTCCAGCGATCGCTGTGCTCGAAGCCCGACTGGCGGATGTGCAGCACCGTGCGTCCCGAGACCAGGTTGCACGTCGCTTCGAACGCCATCGGCCCAATCGGCTCGCCATCCGGTGGCAGCCAGTACGCGTCAGCGATGAAGAACTCTCGTCCAGGCTTGAACTCGATGACCGTCCCCTTGAACGCGCCACCGAGCCGTCCGAGGACATCGTCACGCCATTCAGTGGCATCCCATTCGATGGCGTAGACACCGAGGGGACGCGGCACGCACAAGGAACGCGTCACGTGCCACCATGACGCGAGCGCATCCTGATTGAAAAATGCGTCAAGTACCACTGCGGGCGGCGCGTCGATGGTCAGACTATGCGTAAAGTCTTTCATCACACGCGCTGCAGCTTGACGAAGTTGGACGGACCACTCGAGATATCGTCGGTGATGCTGACGACGACGATGACCGAACCGGCAGCAATGGCCCCGCGGTTCACCAGCTCGTTGCCGATTCGTGTCGCGGTGGCGTTCACCTCGTCGGAGAGATCGGTGAGCGTCGGGACGACACCCCAGACCAGCGACAGGCACCGCAAGACGGCGGCATCATCGCTCGCTGCGTAGATGGGGGCGCGCGGCCGGAGAGCCGAGAGAACGCGGGCGGTTTTGCCGCCACGTGTGACCGCAACGATCGCCGCGGCATCGCCACTCTCGGCCAGCGTGATGGCGGCCTCGCAGACGGCGTGCGCGTGAGGGGACACGAGCCCCCTTCTCGTGATCGGCTGTCGCGCCGGCGGGATCGACTCAGCTTCGCGGATGATGGAATCCAGGGTCTGCACAGCCTTCACCGGATACTCGCCGGCGGCAGTCTCACCGGCCAGCATGATCGCATCCACGCCATCTTCGACTGCGTTGGCCGCATCGCTGACCTCGGCGCGGGTCGGTCGCGGCGCCGTGCGCATCGATTCCAGCACCTGCGTCGCAACGATGACCGGCACCTCGAGCGCCCGGCCGCAACGCGTGATCTCTTTCTGCACGCTTGGTACACGCTCCAGCGGCAACTCCAGTCCAAGATCGCCTCTCGCCACCATCACCGCGTCGCTGGCCTGCAGAATCTCCTCGAGGCGAGTGATGGCCTCGGGGCGTTCGAGCTTGGCCACAAGTGGGATCTCGGGCGCATTTGACGTTCGCAACAGATCGCGGGCCTGACCCAGGACGGCGGCGCTTTGCACGAAGCTGAGGGCAATGAAATCGACCCCCTGCTTCGCGCCGAACTGCAGATCAGCGATGTCCTTATCGGTCAATCCAGTCGTCGGAAATTCCACACCCGGCACGTTGATCCCCTTGTGCTCGCCGAGCGGACCTCCGTCAACGACGGTCGTCTGCAACTCCCCTGGACTCACCTTCTCCACTCGGAGCTGAAGACGCCCGTCGTCGAGCAGCAGGCAGTCGCCGGCCCGCACGACTCGTGGCAGATCGAAGGTGGTAAAGACGTGGCCCGGTCCGCCTTCGAAATCGCCGACACCAATCGTCAGGCGATCGCCCCGAGTCAGTGGCACCGGGGTATGCCCGCGCAGCCATCCGGTCCGAATTTTTGGTCCGCTGAGATCCTGGAGCAGCCCGATGATGCGGTCGCTCTGTGCGGCAGCCTGACGCACGCGGGCGATGCCGGCAGCGTGGCTCTCGTGCGTGCCGTGCGAGAAATTGAACCGGAAAACATCGACGCCGGCGTCGATCAACTCGCGAATGGCCGCATCGGAGCTCGATGCCGGGCCAAGCGTCGCGATGATCTTCGTCTTCCTCACACGATCTCCCGGTTCACGGTTTCGGAGGTTCAGGGTACTCTAAGAGTTGCCGATGACGATTGATGAGTGGCTTCAACACGCGCTGCACGATGCCGACCGGCGTGAACTGCCGGCGCTGCGGCCGTTGCTCGAAGGCTTGGCCACGTCAACGAAGGCGCTGCGCGCAGCGGACTGGAATGTGGATTTGAGCGGGGAGCTTCCCGAGACGCCAACCGAGCATGTCCGCTGATTTGCCGGGCACTGTGGCAGAGCTGTCGCGGGCGCTGCAGTCACGAACGATCACATCACAGGCGGTCACCGAGCGCTGCCTCGAGCAGATCGCCGCCCGCGACTCGTCGATCAACGCGTTCATCACCGTCCTCGCCGACCAGGCGCGGGAGCAGGCACGCGCCGCCGATGAGGAAATTGCCGCCGGCCGCTACCGCGGCCCTATGCACGGCGTGCCGATCTCGCTCAAGGATTTGATCGATCTCCGCGGGACGCCGACTACCGCCGCATCGCGAGTGCGGCGCGGTCACGTCGCGGCGCATGACGCCGTTGTGACAGCGCGGCTGCGCGCTGCGGGTGCCGTATTCGTCGGAAAGACCAACCTGCACGAATTCGCTCTCGGCACGACAAACGAAGACTCGGCCTACGGTCCGGTCCATCATCCTCTCGATCCAACGCGATCTCCAGGCGGATCGTCTGGCGGATCGGCGGCAGCGATCCTCGCCGACATGTGCTACGCCTCGATCGGATCAGATACCGGCGGCTCGATCCGTATTCCATCGGCGGCCTGCGGGCTGGTTGGTCTCAAGCCGGCATTCGGCGAGATCCCCATTGACGGCGTCGTGCCCTTGAGCAGCACGCTCGATCATGTAGGACCGCTCTGCCGATCAATCGAGGACGCGGCGATCCTGCACCAGACGCTCGCTGGCGCATCGAACCCGGCGGCGCTCGAGCCACGCGATCTGAGCGCACTTCGTTTCGGCATCCCGCGCGCGTACTTCTTCGACATCCTCGATCCAGAGATTGCAGCGGGATTCGACGAGGCCTGCACACGACTGACCAAGGCCGGCGCGATCCTCGATGATGTCGCGATCCCGCATGCCGCGGACGCGCCTGCGATCTACATCCACGTCGCGCTGCCCGAAGCGGCGGCGTTCCACACGAAGACGCTCGAGAGTCAGCCGGAAGAGTACACACCGAACGTTCGACTTCGCCTCGAGATGGCGCGCTACATCCTGGGCGAGGACTACGTACGCGCGATGCGCGGTCGCGACGTGTTGACCCGCGAAGTGAGTACGGCACTGCAGGGCCGCGATGGTCTGCTGCTGCCGACGCTGCCAGTGCCAGCCGTCACGCTTGGCGCGACAAACGTCTCCGTCGGCACCAGAGCACAACCCGTTCGCGCCGTCACGCTGCGGCTCACGCAACCGTTCAACATCACCGGCCATCCCGCCATCACCATGCCGTGCGGACGCACGCATGACGGTCTTCCTGCCGGCGCGCAACTGGTCGGCATGGAGACCATGGCTTTGCTCTCGGTCGCGCGCGCGATCGAGAAGGTAATTGAACCTTCATAGTGCTGGCCCCATTCTTTCACGCCTGGGAACGTCGTCTGGCCTCGGTCACCAAGGATCGCGTCGTGCGCCCTTTCGAGTGGGGCATCGACTGGATCTCTGAGAACGGTCATCACCACAACGCGAGCGCCGTACTCGAACAGTGGGTAGAGGACGCCCTGCGCGACAGTCAGTCCTTCTTCACCGCGCCGCCGACATCGGACTTCGATTACGTCGCAGCCGGCGCCAGTGTGAACGGCGATGGCGAAGCGGGCACGCTGCGCTTTCCGAGCGCACATGTGACGCCGCATGCCGAAAACAACATCGTGGTTGCCCGATGGTTTCCCGCGAAGGACGAGCCGCCGCTCGGCATCAGACGCGGTCGCGGACGCGCAGTGCTGGTGTTGCCACAGTGGAATTCCGATGCGGGCGGACACATCGGGCTCTCAAGGCTGCTGGCGAGATTCGGCATCTCGGCCCTTCGTCTGAGCCTGCCCTACCACGATGCGCGCATGCCACCTGAACTCACACGCGCCGACTACATCGTCAGCTCGAACATCGCGCGAACGGTGCAAGTGTGCCGGCAGGCCGTACTCGACGCGCGGCGAGCGATTCAGTGGCTGTCCGATCAGGGCTTCGAGCGCATCGGCATTCTCGGCACCAGTCTCGGCTCGTGCTTGTCGCTGCTGACATCAGCACACGAACCGAAGATTCGCGTGCAGGCGCTCAATCACGTGTCGCCGTGGTTTGCCGACGTCGTCTGGCGCGGGCTCTCGACGCGGCATGTTCGCGAAGGACTGAACGGTTATATCGAGCTTGACCAATTACGCCGGCTGTGGCGGCCGATCAGTCCGTTCGTCTACCTTGATCAAGTGCGCGACAAACGCACGTTGCTCGTCTACGCGAAGTACGACCTCACCTTTCCCGTCGATCTCTCGAGGAAGTTGGTGGA
>DATCXH010000496.1:0-3068 GCA_036565925.1 Vicinamibacterales bacterium | reverse complement strand
AGGCCCGGCGACAACGCGCGTGCGGGCTCCCCCGCCGCCTTGGCCAGGCCAAAGTCGAGAATCTTCACTGTGCCATCGGGCCGGACTTTGATGTTGGCCGGCTTCAGATCGCGGTGCACTATGCCCTGTTCGTGCGCGGCTTGGAGGCCATCGGCAATTTGCCGCGCGAGACGCAACGCCTCGGGCACGCTCAGGCCGCCAATCAGTTCGGCGAGCGTTGGACCATCTACCAACTCCATCACGAGCGCGCGCACGTGCCCTGCGTCGAGCGGCACGGTCTCGAGCCCGTGGACGATGGCGATGTTGGGATGATTCAACGCGGCAAGCGTTCTGGCCTCGCGCTCGAACCTGGCGAGGCGTTCCGCGTCGTCGGCGAACGCTTCGGGCAGTACCTTGATCGCCACGTCCCGCCCGAGGTTGGTGTCTTTCGCGAGGTACACCTCCCCCATACCACCCGCGCCGATCGCAGACCGGATGCTGTACGGGCCCAATCGCGTGCCCGCTGTCAGTCTCATTGAAGTGGGATTATATGCAGCGGGTGCGGCGCTGCAGCGTCGGGCTGGATGCTACTGAGGTGTACCGACAATTAGTCGAACTGCACGCCTCAGAACCGCGCGACCGTCCTCGCTCCACCCCTGGACGCTGTCGCGTCACGGAGATCTCCGTTGACCGCCCGGACGCCCCACTGGCGAGTGCAGGCCGGCTTCGCCGAACGGTCGATACGACGACACACGCGCCGCATCGCCGCGCTCGACTCGCCGGCCATCCCGATTGACAGGCTGGGGCGTGCCCTTATCGGGCTCAACAGGATCTGGCCGCAACAGCGCGCCCGCAACACATGCGACGAGCACAACGACTTTGAATGAGAACGAATTCGTCCGGTCACGTCGTTAAATCTCGCTCTGTCCCTTCGGACAGCCTCGCGTTACTGATTCAAAAGAGTGCCGACCATGTCCGGATGAATCGAGCAGTGGTAAGGGCCTGGCGCACCGAGCGTCATGGGCTGGCTGAACGCGCCGGGTGCCAGGTTTCCCGTATCCAGCTTGCCGTCGTTGAGCACCACGCGGTGCGTCGTCGTGTCGATGTTGTGCCATACCACTGTCTGTCCTGTTGGTACGGTTGCGGGATTTGGCGAGAACGATTGGTTGCCGTTCTCGCGAACGACGTTGATGGTGATTGCACCGGCGGGAGGCGGTGTGTCGCTGGGACCAGACGGCGATGAAGTACCGTAACTGCCGCCGCATGCAGCCACAACGAACGTCGACGCGGCCAGACCCGCCGCAAAGAAGAACCGGTGCATGATGTTGATCCTTTCGATAATCAGCTGCCAGCCGTTGGCGTGGGCGCCACGCTTACGACTGCCGCTTTCATGTGCCCGTGCCCGCTCCCGCAGAATTCGGAGCAGGCGATTTCGTAGCGCCCCGCGCGCGGGGCAGTGAATTCGACGACGACGTCCCCGCTTCGGGGAATTTGAACGTCGATGCTCAAGTCGCGTATCGAAAACCCGTGTACGCCGTCGACGGAGTGAATCACAAGCCGGACCGGCTCTCCTGCGGTCACCTGAATGACGGCCGGCTCGAACGCGAATTTTGTCGCCACCACCTGCACTTCATGCACGGGATTCGCGCCTGAAGACGCTGCTCCCCATACCAAGGAGACCGCTACGAGCGCGATGGCGATAGCGAACAGGGTGATTCGTCGCATGGATTACCCGACCACGATGCGACCGGTCATCTTCGGGTGGATGGAACAGAAGTACTTGTACGCACCCGGCGCGTCGAACTGATGCGCGAACCGTTCGTCGGTGTCGAGCACGGGCGATTTAAACTTCTGCTCCGTACTGACCACGTTGTGGGGCACGTCGTCGTGATTCGTCCACGTGACGGTCGTGCCGACAGGCACGGATGCGGTGCCCGGCGTGAAGCCGAAGTTGTCCATCACCACGTCGTGGGCGTCGGCTGTCTGCGTCTCCGCTTCAAGCGGCACGTCAGTGATCGCAATCGGATGATTGACGCCATGGAATGACATCCGGGAAAGGCCGAGCACTTTCCGGAGCCGGTCGTCGGCGACTTTCATCGGTCCAGGGGATGGAGCGGTGCCTGGCGCGGGTTGCGGAAAGGCGGTTGACATCGCCGTGTGGAACGTCACGTGGCCTTCAACCTTCTGCATGACCTGATGGATGTGCCCGTTGAGCACCGATACGGACCCGAACCGCTTCAGGTACGACAGCGCGCGTGCGCTGTCCTCCGTGCCCCATCCCCATTCCGGGTACACCGACCACAGGGGGATGTGCGCGAACACGACAATCGGCGTGCTGCTCTTGAGGCGTTTGACGTCTTTTTCGAGCCACTCGAGCTGCTCGGCGCCGAGCGTGCCGAGGCCGCCAGCTTTGAGGTTCACGACGTTCACGAGGCCGATGAAATGGACGCCGCCCTGATCGAAGCTGTACCACCCGGCGCCCTGCGTCCCCTTGCCGAACCGTGCCAGGTAGCTCTTGCCATCGTCCTCGAGCACGTCGTGCTCGCCCGGGACGTAGAACACCGGAACGGACAACTCCGACAGCACCTGCTGCAGCGTGTCGAACTCCGCCGGTTTCGAGAGATGCGTCAGGTCTCCCGTGTGAAGGACGAATGCCGGTGGTTCGGGAGCAGCCTTGATCTTCGCAACCGCTGCACGCAACGTCCCCGTGACGTCCGTGTTGGCCGGTTTATCGAATCCGATGTGGCTGTCGCTGATTTGAACGAAGCGGAGCGCTCCGGCATCGTGAGACAACATCGCTGCGCTCGGCGACTGGCCCAGCGGAGACCCTTTGAGGATGCCACTCGATAATGTCCAGACGGCGCCCGTCCCTACCCATGCCATGCATTTCAGGAAGTTCCGTCGATCGAGGTCTTTCTCATCTTTTGTCCGTGACACACGTACCTCCCTTATGGGTGCAGAAAGTTCGCACCCCACACCAGCAGTCCTCCGACATGCCCGGTGACGGCCACCAGCGCTCCTGCCGTGAACAGAGCGATCCGGTAAATTCTTCCCCCCAGCGCCGATCGACGGCGAACGCCTCCCGTCGC
>DATCXH010001192.1:0-5815 GCA_036565925.1 Vicinamibacterales bacterium | reverse complement strand
CCCGAGATGACGACGCGCGTCGAGAAGTGCTCGGGCGGGTTCGTGACGACAGTGGAATCCTGCGTCGCGGCGGCAGCTGAGAGGACCGCGACGAGCGCGGAGACGAGGACCGCCTTCTTCATAGTGGGCTCATTAGACCACGAGGGCCAGAAGAAAGATGCCAATCATCAGAAAGGCGATCCCGACCTTGACCGCCATCCCGACCAGGAAACCGATCCACGCGGCGAATCCGGCTTTGCCAACCTTCGCCATGTCACGATGCACGGTGAGCTCGCCGATAACCGCGCCGAGAAATGGGCCGATGATGATGCCCGGCAACCCCATGAACAGGCCGAGCAGTGTGCCGAGGCCAGCCCCGACCATCGCTCGCGGGCTCGCACCGAACCTCTTTGCGCCGAGCGCGGCAGCGGCGAAATCGACGAGATAACTCGCGGCACCAATCACGCCGATGATGACGAGCGTCACCACGCCAACCTTGGCGAATCCGTCGGCCCACGCCGCGACGACGAGGCCGGCGACGATCAACATCGCCCCCGGCAACGCCGGAAGCACAGTGCCGACGAGACCCACGATTACGAGCGTGACGCCGATGATCCAGAGCAGGATGGTCATACAATTCCTGACGTGTCGCTGACGATCTTTACCTCACCGCATTTCGCCGATCATCTCACTCCGCCTGGTCATCCTGAACGCGTCGAGCGTTTCGAGGTCATGCAGGTCGTGGCCTCCGAGTTTGTGAAGCGCGGTGGACACGTCGAGTCGCCACGCAGTGTGATGGACGCAGAGATCACCCGGATTCATGACGCCGACTATCTGACCTCCATCAAGGAGACTGCCGGTCGCGCGGTGGCGCTCGATCCGGATACGTTCACGTCGCCGGGCACGTTCTCGGCGGCGTACCTCGCCGCTGGCGCGGCGGTCACCGCGGTCGAGCACGTTCTGGATAGCGATGCTGGCACACGCGCACTGGCGATGGTCAGGCCTCCTGGCCATCACGCCGAGCGAAATCGCGCGATGGGGTTCTGTCTGTTCAATAACATCGCCATTGCCGCTGCGTCTGCGCGCGCGCGCGGTCTGAGCCGAGTCGCCGTCGTCGACTACGACGTGCATCATGGCAACGGCACGCAGTGGAGCTTCTACAGCGATCCGTCGGTGTTGTTCATCTCCTCGCACCAGTACCCGTACTATCCCGGAACCGGCGCTGCAGGGGACGTCGGGTCCGGTGCAGGTGCGGGCTTCACCGTCAATCTTCCATTGAGCGCGGGCGCGACCGATGCCGATTACGAACTCGTCTACACGCGGATCGCGCTGCCGATTCTGAAGCAGTTCCGCCCGGAGCTCATTTTGATCTCCGCTGGCTTCGACGCTCACATGAATGACCCGCTCGCGGGCATGCGCGTGACGAGTGAGTACTTCGGACACCTCACAGCGGCGATTGCCGCTGTGGCCGACGAATGCTGCAAAGGCCGCCTGGTCGCCGTGACCGAAGGCGGATACGACCTCGCCGCGCTGGGCGAGTCGCTCCGCGCGTCGATTCGTGCGCTCGACGGCGATACGAAGGGATTCGCCGCTCCAAGCGGCGCGACGCCCCGAGGAGACGCGACAGTCAAGGCCGTGCTCCCGCACCTGGTCGATCGCTGGAAGTTATAATCAGTGAAGCGGCTGAAGCCTTTAGGCTCTTGGGCCTACAGCCCAGAGCCCAGAGCCTGGAGCCGACAGCCAGAGATGCCCGACTACCATCCACAGGACCTCGACAAGAAGTGGCAGCAGAAATGGGCGGCTTCACGCGCGTTCGAGGTTGACGTCGATCCCTCGAGGCCGAAGTTCTATTGCCTCGAGATGTTCGCCTATCCCTCCGGCCATGCCCACATGGGGCACGTGCGGAACTACAGCATCGGCGATGCGCTCGCGCGCCTGAAACGGATGCGTGGGTACAACGTGCTGCACCCCTTCGGGTGGGATGCGTTCGGTCTCCCTGCGGAGAACGCCGCCATCAAGAACGGCATTCATCCCGAGACGTCCACGCGCGACAACATCGCGCACATGAAGGGGCAGCTCCAGCGTCTCGGCATCAGCTATGCCTGGGAGCGTGAGCTCGCGACGTGCGACGCCGAGTACTACAAGTGGAACCAGTGGCTCTTCATCCGGATGTTCGAGCGTGGTCTCGCATACCGGCGGAAGTCGTCGGTCAATTGGTGTCCGGTCGATAACACCGTACTCGCCAACGAGCAGGTCATCGATGGCAAGTGCTGGCGATGTGGCTCGGCGGTCGAGACCCGTGATCTCGAGCAGTGGTTCTTCCGCATCACCGCCTACGCCGACGAGCTCCTCGAAGCCACCGACACGCTGACTCAGTGGCCCGAGAAGGTTCTGACGATGCAGCAGAACTGGATCGGGCGGTCGGAAGGCGCACGCGTGAAGTTTCCGCTCGAAGGCGATCCGAACACCGCAATCGAGGTCTTCACGACGCGCATCGATACGATTTACGGCGCGACGTTCGTGCTGCTCGGGCCAGAGCACCCGCTTGTCCAGACGCTGGCGAACAAGTCGAAGGACCCGGCTGCGCTCAAGCAAAAAGCGCAAGCGTTCCGGTTGCAGGATCGGGCCGCGCGGCTGAGTGGCGAAATCGAGAAGGAAGGGTTTGACACCGGTTTCCGCGCCATCAATCCGTTTACCAACGAACCGGTGCCGATCTGGGTGGCGAACTTCGTCCTTGGCGAGTACGGCACCGGCGCGGTGATGGCGGTTCCCGCGCACGACGAACGCGACTTCGACTTCGCGCGCAAGTTCAATCTGCCCATCCGCGTCGTCGTGACGCCTGACGGGGCGCCTGCGGCGACCGATGTCCTCAGCGAGGCTGTGTCGAACTACGGACGGCTCGTGGGCTCCGGCGAGTTCTCTGGGCTGTCATCCGAAGACGCGCTGAAGAAGATGACGGCTGTCGCGAAGGAACGCGGCATCGGCGAAGGCACGGTTCAGTACCGACTCAAGGACTGGGGGATCTCTCGACAGCGTTATTGGGGTACGCCGATCCCGATGATCTATTGCGAGAAGGACGGCATCGTCCCGGTGCCGGACGACCAGCTTCCGGTGGTGCTGCCGAAGATCGCGCAGTTCACCGGTCGTGGGGACTCGCCGTTGGCGCATGTCCCGGAGTTCGTCAACGTGACGTGTCCGAAATGCGGCGGCCCGGCCCGTCGAGAGACGGACACGATGGACACGTTCGTCGATTCATCGTGGTACTTCTATCGTTTTGCCGATGCCCGTAACGACAGGCAGGCGTTCGATCCCAAGTCGGTGAAGTACTGGTTGCCCGTCGATTTCTACGTCGGCGGCGTCGAGCATGCGATTCTCCATCTCATCTACTCGCGCTTCTTCGCGCGGGTGTTTCGCGATCTCGGGATGGTCACGCACAGCGAGCCGTTCACGCACCTCTTGACGCAGGGGATGGTGCTCATGGACGGCGCCGTGATGTCCAAGTCCAAGGGCAACGTTGTTGATCCCGACGCGATGATGCAGAAGTACGGTGCGGATGCGCTGCGGCTCTACGTGGTGTTCGTCGCACCGCCGGAGAAGGAAATCGAGTGGACCGATTCGGGAATCGAGGGCAGCTTCCGCTTCCTCGCGCGCGTGTGGCGACTCATCGATCACTGGTGTGAGACAGTGGGCGGCGAAGGTGTGGCTGCGCCGCAGCAGGCGTCGCTCAATGCCGCAGAGCGCGCGCTGCGGCGAAAGACGCACGACACGATTCGTCGTGTGACGGTTGACATCGAACAGCGGCAGCAGCTCAATACCGCAGTGTCGGCGTTGATGGAACTTGTCAACGAGCTGTACGCATTCAGCGAGCAGACGGTCACCGGCGGGCCCGGTCATCGTGGTGACGAGGACGTCGAGCACGCCGGCGAGGTGGAGCGCGCCGAGACGATCGCGGTCGTCCGTGAGGCCATCGAATCGCTGGTCCTGATGCTCTCGCCATTCGCGCCCCACACAGCTGAGGAGCTGTGGTGCATGCTCGGCTACCAAGACGGCCTTACCGCCGCGAGTTGGCCGTCGTTCGATCCCGAAGTGGCGAAGGCCGAAGAGATCACCGTGCCAGTGCAGGTGAACGGCAAGGTGCGCGGGCGTCTCACTGTGCCGGCCTCGACGTCGGAGTCGGATCTCGAAGCGCTCGCGCTGGCCGATCCCGCCGTGAAGACGCATACTGCCGGCAAGACCGTTCAGAAAGTCGTGGTCGCGAAAGGCCGTCTGGTCTCGATCGTCGTGAAATGAAGTGGCGTCGTGACATGAGAGCCGCGCTGATCCTTATGCTGGCGATGGTGAGCTCGAGCTGTGGATATGCGCTCGCCGGCCGCGGTTCGTTCTTACCCGACTACATCAGGGTGATCGGCATTCCGCCGATCGAGAATCGCAGCACCTTTCCCCAGGTGGAGCTGGTCATCACGGAGAAGATTCGCACGGAGTTCATCGGTCGCGGGAAATACACTGTTGTCGCCGACGCAACTGGATCTGACGCGGTGCTGTCGGGCGAGATCATCGGCATCTCGGCGCAGCCGGTCGGCTTCAACGAAAGTCAGCTCGCGTCGCGGTATCTGTTCATCATGACCATGAAAGTGCAGCTCACCGACTCGCGTACGAACATGGTGCTGTGGTCGAACGATTCGCTGACATTCCGTGAGGAATCGGAGCTCACTACACGCAGCGCGAGCAACGTCATCGACGCTGGTGCGTTTCTCGATCAGGAGCGCAGTTCGTTCGATCGCATCGCGACCGACGTGGCTCGCACGGTCGTCACAGCCATCGTCGAGGCGTTTTAGCCACTCGATGCCCGTTCTCACCACGGCAATTCTTCGCAAGCAACTCGCCGCGGGCGAGACCGATCCGCTCTACATGCTGGTGGGCGCCGACGATCTCGAAAAGGCCTCCGTCGCCGCGGAGTTTGCCGAGATGGTCGAAGAGGACCTGCGCGCCTTCAACGTGGAACGTCTGTACGGCGGCGAGACCAAGGTGGATGCGCTCATCGACGCGGCCAATACGCTGCCCATGATGGCGCCTCGCCGTGTCGTGGTCGTCGCGGAAGCGGAGAAGCTCCTCATCCCGAAGCGCGAGAGCAAAGCCTCTGACGCAGAGCAGGAGCGGTTGGAAGCGTTTCTCAAGGACCCGCCGTCTCACGCGACTGTCGTGTTCGTCTGCGGTCCGATCGATCGACGACGCCGAGCCGTTCAGCTGTTGATTAAGCTGGCGCACGTCGTTGATTGCGGCACGATCGAAAGCGAGGCTGACGCGCAGCGATGGGTGAAGACACGTGCGGCGCGAGAGAAGGTGACCTTCGAGCCAGCAGCGGTCGCCGAGTTGGTGGCGCGTGCCGGGCTGGATATCGTGCGTCTGCGCGCGGGCTTCGATCGCCTGACCCTGTACACGATGGGCCAGGCAACGATCACGGTCGATGACGTGCGGCAGTCGGTGTCAGCAGGACCCGAGGCGCAGGCCGATTGGGGCATCGCCAACGCCATTCAACGAAATGACGTCCGTGAAGCGTTACGCGAGTTGGGTCTGGCGTTCGAGAGCGGTGATGTCGCCGTGAAGATCCTGGGTCAGATCAGGATCGCGGCGGAGAAGCTGTCGGGGCCGCGGCTGCGGCCGGCGATGGACGCGTTGTTCCGGACCGACATCGCGCTCAAGTCATCCGGCGGCGATGCCCGAATCCTTTTGGAGAGGCTTGTTGTGGAGATGTGCCCGGAGGGTCGGCGTAGATTCTAGACACCCGTAGGGCGGGTCTTGCTTTGGAGACCCGCCGGGTCTGAAGAACAAGACCCGG
>DATCXH010000356.1:0-5060 GCA_036565925.1 Vicinamibacterales bacterium | reverse complement strand
AGCCGCTGTCGCAGTGAGCTGGTCTTGGCCGCTTCGGCGCCGCCAAGGTTCGTCTCGACTCCGGGTGGCGGCACTGGCGCCGGCGTGCCGAGCAGGTTTTCGAGGACCCACTTGCCGCGCGAGACCGGGGACGTGCGCGTCGCGACCGACGTCACCGTCAACATGCTGCCCTGACCGAGCAGGCCACGGCGCGGGCTGTCTGGTGGGAGCGCCACGCGTCGGAAGTAGCTTCCCTGAACGTTTGGGATCCCGTAATGCCGGGCCAGGCGCTCGTCAACGAAGGTGTAGTCGGCGTCGAGCAGATCGATGAGGCTCCGATCCTCACGAACGATCGCGTCGAACATCATCTCCGTCTCGCGGCGGAATGCGCGCCGGAGATTCTCGTCGAAACTCTTGGCTTCGGTCTGCACGTTCCCGAGCTCGCGGAGGTAGAGCCACTGCCCGGCGAAGTTTTCGACGATCGCGTCGGCGCGCGAGTCCGCCAGCATCCGCTTCACCTGCTGCGCAAGGGTCTGCGGGTTGCGCAGCTGGCCCTTCAGCGCTACGTCGCGCAGTTCGTCATCCGGGATGCTGCTCCACAAGAAGAACGACAGGCGTGAGGCCAACTCGACGTCGCTGATGCGATAGACCTGGCCGGACGCGACTGTTGTCGGCTCTTCTTCGATGCGGTACACGAACCGCGGCGCGACCAGGATGCGCGCCAGTGCCTGCTGGATGCCGCTGTCGAAGTCGCCGCTCTTGCGGCCTTCGCGATAGAACTCGAGCAGCGTGTTGACTTCGGCGGTGCTCACTGGTCCGCGATACGCACGGCGCGCCAATGAAGTGAGAATCGTGCGTGCGCATGCCGTTTCTTCGGCGGCGCTTGCGGGTGTGCAGCTGAAGATCGCGCGGCGGCTCGGCGTGTCGCCGGCACCGGTGGCATTGTATGGACCGGTCACGACCAGCGTGGGCACCCCGCCCTGCGTGGTGAACGTCGCGTTGGTGCGGAAGTCCGAGTAGATCTCGTCCACTCCAGCCCCGCGCTGTCGATCGACGAGTGCGAGCCCGATGGCATGCGGTCCGGCGGTCACCTTCATCCGGAAACCGCGCGGGTTGTCCACTTTGACTTGTGCACCGTCGAGTGTCAGGTCGAGTCCGACCGGGCCGAAGCCGCGTCCGCCGAACGCGAACTCGTATTCGGCGTCGAGTGGGAATGTGTGATGGAACACCACGCCGCCGCGCGTGCCGAGCGGCAGCCCGTCGATGTGACGATCCTGCGCGAGTCCTGACGGCGGCGCGAATGTCGTCTGCGATGGCGCGAGCGTCTTGTCACCGACGGCGAGTCGGCTGATCTTCATCGCGGCGGAGACGTAACCCTGAATGAGTGAGGGCGACACGGCCAGGGCTTCGGCGAGGTTATCGAATCCCTGACTCGATCCGTCAGCCGGCAGCAGCGTGTTCACGTTGATGTCGAGCGCGAGGAGATCGCGAATCGCATTGGCGTACTCGGTGCGATTCAATCGATGCAGAGCGGGCGTCACCAAAGCGGCGTTTGCATCGACGGCCTTATCGAGTCGCGACTCGAGCTCCGAGGCAAAGCGGTCGAGCGCGCTGCGCTCGGGGCGCTTGGCGCCGCTCGGAGGCATCATGCCCGTGCGGATCTTCTTGACGACCTTCTCCCACGTTTCAGAGGCCGGACCCACACGCGAGACATCGAGGATATCGAGCGCCAGACCGCCGATCTTCGCGCGCTGATTGTGGCAGCCAATACAGTACTGATTAAGGAACGTGGCTTCGGCCGACGCGGCGGTTGGTGCTGCGGTCGCAGGCGCTTGTTGCGCATCAGCAGAGGGCGCTGCGCTGCGGACGATCACCGCCAGCAGCACGATGAAGAGCACGGTTGCCGTCCGGCCAAAGCCGGACACTACATGTCTGGTCACTGTTGCCCTGCAGGTGGAGCGGCCATCAGCTGCTTGATCAATGCGATCGAGCTTGGCTTCGGCTTGGCCGGAATCGTTGCCAGGAACACGCCTTCGGCCCATACCATCGGCGTGCGTCCTTCCTTGTCTCTGGCGTCCAACTTCGCGCCGAGCGAGGCAAGGTACTTGATGATCTCGTCCGATCCGCGGTTGGCCGCACCGTGCATAGCTGTGAGGCCCATCGAGTTCACCGCGTTCACATCGAGCCCGAGCTCGACGCACAGTTTCACCGCCTCGAGCAACGCCGGCTGTCCTTCGTCATAGGTTTGATCGAACACCCAGTTGACACCCGCCGCCGCCATCAGCGCCGTCGTGCCGGCAAACGTCGCGATGTTTGGATCGGCGCCGTGTTTCAACAGCAGTTTCATCACGGTGACGTCGCCGGCGAGTGCCGCGGTAATGAACGGCGTCTGGCCAGTGAAGTCGACCCACGACAATGACGCCGTAATGCGCAGGAAATCCGGACGAACGGGCGGAACTTCCCTGGTCCGCGCATTCGGATCGGCGCCGCGCTCGAGCAGGACCTGGATCAACTCGAGAAACGGCGCGCGATCGATGCTGTTCTCGAACGTACCGTTGTCGAGATCCATGTTGCGCGTCTCGACCGCTGCCCAGAGCGGCGTACGGCCGTACCAGTCCGTGGCCTTGATGTCGGCGCCGCGATCGATCAGCAGACGGGCCACGTCAGGATGATTGTTGGTGATCGCGGTGATGAGCGGCGTGATGTCGTTGGCGTCCCGCGCATTGATCTCGGCGCCGGCGTCGAGCAGCATCCGAACTGTTTCCATCCGGCCGTCGCGTGCCGCGTACATCAACGGCGTCATCCCACCAGGAATCGGCCCACGACGTCCACGATCCGGTGACCCGCCGCGGACGATGCCGATGCCATGGCCGAAGCCAGGCTGCGAATTCGGCAGCACCCATGCCGGGGTTCGACCAACCCGGGTCCGCGCATTCACCGAAGCACCGCGCGCGATCAGCAGTTTGACGATGTCGGGATGGTTCTCGCGCACGGCGACCATGAGCGCAGTCTGCTGATAGGTGGCGTCGGTTGCGTCGACCTTGGCGCCGCGATCGAGGAGCAAGGTCACCGCATCGGCTCGTCCGACACGGATGACGCTCATCAACGGAGTGTCTCCCGCAGGGTCCGGGGCGTTGGCGTCGGCGCCGGCATCGAGGAGGATTGCGATCATGCTGGCGCTGCCGTTGCCTGCCGCGATTGCCATCGGCGTCAGCCCGTAGCGATTAGGAGCCGTGGCCTGCGCTCCCGCGCCGAGCAGCAGCTTCGCCATCGCGGCATCGTCCACGCGTACGGCCCAATGTAGCGCGGCCGATCCGTCAGTGCCGGGGGCATTGACGTCCACTTTCTGTGCGATGAGGGCCCGGACGGCTGCGATGTCGCGCTTCATTGCGGCATCAGCCAGTCGGGTCTCGACGCCGGCCGCTGCTGCACCGCGAGCCGCGAACAGGGTCAAGAGGACGGCCCCGGTGCAGACGAATCCCTTCAGGTTTTTCACGCCTTTTATTAGACGATGGGGCGGGGAGGGATTCCAAGACCCTGAATAGGGCAGGTTCGATCTATTTCCCGTCCAAAATGGGCCCCGGGGAGTGGGCTCGGCCCAGGGCCCGGCCCAGGGCTTGGCCCAGCGCTCGGCCCAGGGCTTGGGAGAGGGCTCGGCCCAGGGCTGGGGAGAGGGCTCAGCCCAGGGCTGGGTCCAGGGCTTGACCCAGGGCTTGGCCCAGGGCTTGGGAGAGGGCACAGCCCAGGGCTGGGGAGAGGGCTTGGCCCAGGGCACGGCCCAGGGCTCGGCCCAGGGCGCGGCCGAGGGGCCTGGGCCACGCCCAAATCGCTAGAGCGATCGGAGGAACGTCATGAGCCGACGCTGATCGCTCCGGCTCAAACCGTTGAACGCGCGCCGAGTGCCTTCCGCCTGATTGCTGTGCCGCTGGATCGCGTCATCGATGCTATGGCTGAGGAAGTCGTGCATGAACCGCGTGCGCGCATGCAGACCCCACAGTGGCGCAGTGCGCACCTTGTTGCGCGTCGAAGCTCCGCCATTCTGGACGATGCCGTCGCCGGTGCCGATGTCGTGCAGCAGGAAATCGCCAAACGGCTGGATGCGCTTGTTGCCCAGCGCGCGCGAGACGAGCATCGCGCCGCCGTTGATCGGCGTCTCAGGATCGGCAGTCACCATCGAACGCGTGTGGCAGACGTTGCAGCCGACTTGATTGAATACCGCGCTGCCGGCAATCGCGTCGGGTGTGTTGGCCAACTCCTCGTAGCGTGGCGGCACCTTCAATGAACGCATGAAGAGCGCGAAGAGCTCGACGTCACCACCTTCGTCGTCAACGATGCCGTCATCGGGCACTGCGTTGCCATTCGAGGTGTTCTCAGTCGGCTGTAATGGGCTCGTGATGCCCATCTCGTTGAGATAGGCGTCCGCTGAGAACGAGAGAAGGCTGGCTTGCTGCGCCTTCCAGCCGAAGCGTCCGATGCGCGTTTGTCCAGGCGCCTCGGCGACCGGGACGTTGATGATCTGTCCGCGCATACCGCTTGGCTGCGCCGCCGCGATCTGCTGCAGCGTGCTGTTGCCCACGGCTTCAACGTAGCCGTCACCGAAGACGCTTTGCGATCCGCGGAATGTGAAGACGTTTGTCCTCGATTCGATGACCGTCTCGAGATACGTCATACTCGTGGCGCGATCGTGGATCAGCGATCCACCCGGATGATCGATGAATCGCGTGCCATCGAAGAACCCAGCCCGCCGCTCCGCGATCTGGCTGCCGCCGCCGAGCACCGGCGCGATGTGGCACTCACCGCAGCCGGCCGCGTTGAACACCGGACCGACGCCGTCCGCTTCGGTCTCGTGCGAACCGAATTCCGCTGCCGCGTCGGCGAAGCTGCACTCGTCGTCTTCCACCCCCGGGGAGCTATTGCTGGTGGACAGGTGGTTTTGCCGTGCGCAGTACTCTTCGGCGAAGCCATTCGAGACGACGTCGAACCCTGACGGCGCATCGGTGATGACCGCCGCCGCCGTCGCTGCTGCGCCTGTTCTGACTAGCGTCTCAGTGGCAAAAGCGCTCTGCGTTTCGACCTGCGCG
>DATCXH010001033.1:0-3143 GCA_036565925.1 Vicinamibacterales bacterium | reverse complement strand
CCGACGTCGATCGTCGACGCGCGGAATGCCGCCCGCACAAACAGCGTCGCGAGGACGATGAGGAGCACTGAGGCCGCGGCCTGCGTTACGACGAGCATCGAGCGGAGTCGTCGCGGAGCCAGTCGGTTTTGGTGCGCCCCTTCTCCCTTGAGCGGCGTGACGAGATCGGCGCCGCGGCTGTGCCAGGCGGGCGCCAGCCCGGCGCCGATGCCGCTGATCAGCGTGACGATCCCGAGAAACAGGTACACGGTGAGGTCCGGTGCGAGGTCCACGCCTTCCGGCGCTTCGATCATCGTACCGATGGTTGGAATCGCCCAATACGCGAACACCAAGCCGATGGCTGCGGCGACTGTCCCGAGCGCGAGGCTTTCGGTAACAAGCTGACGCACGATACGCCAGCGGCTTGCACCGAGTGCCGCGCGGACACCCATCTCCCGCTCGCGAGTGATCGCGCTCGAGACGAGAACGGTGGCGACGTTCGCGCAGGTCAGGAGCAACACAAGGCCAATCACGGCGAACACGAATGCGGTAATCGCGATCGTATTTGAAGAAGACACGCGACCAAGTCCCGCGTGCGGATCGAGGCGTACGCGGAGTTTTGATTGATGGTCGGTTGCGATACCTGGAAGCGCGGCAGCCACGGCGCTGAGCTGCGCTTCCGCTTCCGTGAGCGAGGCGTCAGGCAGGAGCCGTCCGAAGACCTGGACCGGCATGTCGACAGTGCCCTTCGCCGGCGCGGTGCTGTATACCGTCCGGTAAGCGGTCAGCGGCATCCAGAACAGGGAGTTGTTGGGAACGGAGAATCCACGTTCTGCCACGCCGACGATCGTTGCGGTCGTGCGGCCGACGCGGATTGTACGGCCGACGGCTTGCGGATCGCGATTGAGCCTCGAGGTCCAGAAGACGAAGCTGACGACAACCGGCGGTGCATCGGCGTGCGCCTCGTCGGCCCTTTCGAGCGGACGACCGGCAATGACACGCCCCCCGGTCGCGGTGAAGAATCCACCGCTGACAAACCCGAATCGAGCCGACGGACCGTCGCTTTCCGCAGCGGTTGTTCGCACAGGCGCGCCATCCGTGAACACGGCTTCCACCTGCATGCGTGTCGACCCTTCGCGCAACTGAAGGAACTCGACGTACTGCCAGGCATTCCACACCGCACGGTCGGTCGTCTTGAGCACGCCGGGCACACGGTCCGGATCGGCAATCCCCTCACCGCGCAGCACGGCCGCATTCATGATGCTGAATGCAGACGTCGCAATGGCCACTCCCAGTGAAAGCCCGACGACGGTGAGCAGGAGGATGCCCGGTTGTCGCGCGAACAATCGTATTGCATACCTGAGATCGCCTCGCGCGTCTCGCAAGAGTGTCAGCGTGGATGAAGGAGTCGGTATTTGCATGATCGATCCGGCTTGAAGGCAAAGGCTCGCGACATCGTGATACAGGCGCCAGTGCGCGTGGGCCACGCCGCGATTGGTTCGGCGGTGTACGAAGAGTTCGTGCAGGTCGTGCTGGACTTCGTCGCGCCTGTCAGGCGCCACGCGTGACAACCGAAGCAGCCATTGTGCGGCGCGAGGGAGGCTCGGCTGGCGCGTCACGATCGCCCTGCCTGAACGATCGCATTCCACATGCGCTCACGTACCCGGTGGAGATCTCGCGCCGTCCGCAATCCGGCCGGCGTCACCGTATAGATCCGTTTCGACTTGCCGCCGCGCTGCGCGATCGCTTCGCTCATCGTCGAGCGGACGAATCCTTTTTCCTCCAGGCGCGCGAGCGCGGCATAGATCGATCCAATCGAGACCGCGCGGCCGGTGACTTTCTCTACGTACTGCTGAATCGGAACGGCGTAGGTATTGTCGCCGAGCGCGGCAACCGCCAGGAGAGTGAATTCTTCGAACTCGCCGAGGCGCTCCCCTTTCATTACCGACGTGATACCACAATTAGTTCGTGTTTGCATGGAAAATCGTGATACCCGGCCCTTTTTCGCTCGAAGAGATCGTTGTAGGCTACACGTCCATGGCCACCTCAACTTCCATCCTGCTGAGTACCGCGCTGTCCAGCGTGCTCGCGCTGCTGGCGATGCAAGAAGGGCCTGCCGTTGATATCGACCATGTCATTCTCGGCGTCAGCGATCTCGATCGTGGAATTCGAGAGTTCGAGTCGAGCACCGGAGTTACACCGAAGCGAGGTGGGGAACACCCAGGACGCGGCACACAGAATGCGCTCGTCACATTGGGGAAGGGTCGGTATCTGGAAATTCTGGCGCCTGCCTCGTCCCAGGCGCCCACCGCCGCGCGTGAGTCGGCGGTCGATCACGCGCAATTGACGCTGGTTGGATGGGCGCTGCCCACACGGGCAATGGCCGTGACCGTCGAGCAGTTGCGCAAGGCCGGATTCGAAGTCGAGGGGCCGATGCCCGGATCGCGGCGCGCCCCAGACGGCGCCCTCCTCGCATGGCAGTCGGCGAGTATCGATCAACTTGGTCTCACTCCTTTCTTTATTGAATGGAGCAAGGGCACGCCTCACCCAAGCACAACAGCCCCCGCAGGTTGCTCGTTTATCGGCATTGAGGTAACGCACCCAAGTCCGCAACGGCTGCAGTCGCTGTTCAAGGCGGTGGGCTTCTCGGGGACGATTTCCACTGGGCAACGTGCAGCCATGAAAGTCACGCTCGACTGTCCGCGTGGTCGCGTCGAGTTCAAAAGCTAGTCAGCGGCACCAAACCGTCCTCACTGCCGCGGAGTGTCGTGGCGGACTTCAAGCTCTGTCACACAATCCAACGGGTCAGTTGAGCGCCTCTCTGTTACTCGCCGCCCCGTAAACGATTGATTCGCAATGTCTCACATCGGAGATCGCGATGGATCGTCGTCGAGCCATCTCATCGGCACAAAGTTTGTTTGTTCCACTGTCTACGGGCGCGTCGATACGCGTGATAGTTGCGGCCAACGCCACGTTTGAATGCCACCTCAGTCCGAGCAGCAATCGCGACTCACCTTTCTTGCCGGCGGCGGGGAAATGGGCGCGCGCATGCGCGAGATGGACTGGTCCCTGAGTACCCTCGGCACACCTGAGAAATGGCCGCAGAGCCTGCGCAGCACGCTCAGCATGCTGCTGCCGTCGAAGGCGCAAATCATCCTCTTCTG
>DATCXH010001243.1:0-5037 GCA_036565925.1 Vicinamibacterales bacterium | reverse complement strand
TTCCCGCCGACCTTCGCCATCAGCAACGGATGTCGCGCCGCGATCAAATCAAACGTGCCGTCTGCGGCAATCACCGGTTCCACTCCGCCGACCATGATCGAAAACCGCGCCCGCGCCTGAATGACGTCGAGCTCGGTGGCGACTTCGATCGTGCGCTCGAGCTCTTCGGGCCGCCGGCGGAACGCGTCGGTCAGCTCGAGCAGGATGCGGCGCACTTCTTCCGCCTCCTGCTCCTCGAGCGCAACGATGTCGTTATTGATTTCAACGGTCTCGAGCGGTTCTACGAACAGGCTGGCCCCACTGGCCGAGCCGCCGTGGACGATCCCCGGAATCGAGGCGCGATGCTCGGCGCGAACCATCAGCACGTGGCGGCCGTTGCGGTCGGTGACCACCTGCTCCTGCAAATACTTCGCGTCCCGCCCGCGGAGAAACCCATCGAGCGTCGTCCGGAGACGTTGCTTCTGCTTGCGGAGGCGCTCGCGGATCGACGCAAGCGCCGGGCTGGCGTTGTCGGCGACCTCGCCCGACGGCTCGATTTTCCGCCGTACGTCGGCGATTTCCTGTTTGAAGGAGGCGACCGTTTCCACCAGCATGCGCAACAGGGGAAACGCGACGCCGACCTTCGTTATCGCCTGACGGGACTGCTCGATCGACTCCAGATATCCCGACAGTCCGAGTAGTCGCATCGGCTCGAGGCCGCGGCCTTCGACGCCGAGCGCGCCGATAATCTCGCCGAGATCTGACGGCGCCCTGAGAGGGAAGCCCGGATAGTCGGCCAGAAAGCGCGTGGCCTCGGTCGTCGCCCGTTGCGCCGCGATGACTTCCGCCGTGGTCGTCAACGGATAAAGATCGTCCAGACGGTCACGGCCAAGCGTGGTGACGGCGAGGCCGGTGACGACCGAAACGATGCGATCGAACTCGAGGGCTCTGAGCGTGCCCGGGTGCATGGATGAAGAACCTTAGTGGCGGGGCTTTCCCAGCAGATCAGTGTACCGCAAAATATTCGAGATACCTGACCACGACTGATGAAGGCTCGTAAGGCAGTTCTCCTCGCAATCGGACTCGTTGTTGCCACTGCCGTCCTGGGCGCGCAACGTCCATTGCCCGACCAGGAATCCTTCCTCAAGGAAACGCGCGCACATCTCCAGACCGACAGAACCCTTCAGAGCAGCTACGTGTATGTCGAGACGCGACGCGAGCTGAAGCTGGACAAGGCCGGTCGGACGACGGACGAATCGATCAAGGTCTTTGAAAATTATCCCGGTCTGCCCGGTCAGGAGCGCTGGGAGAGGCTGATCTCCGAGAATGGCCGGCCGGTGTCGCCGGACACTTTGGCAAAGCAGGATCGCGAGCGTCAGAAGAAGGCTGAGGAGATGGTCCAGCGGCTCGCCGAGAACGCATCGAAAGAGCGGGCGCGCCAGCAGAGTGATTATCAGAAGTTCCGTCGTGAGCGCGACGAGATGGTGAGTGACATCTTCACCGTCTTCGACATCAAGATGACCGACCGGGAGCCGATGGAAGGACACGACACGATTGCTTTTTCGCTGACCCCTAAGCCTGGAGCAAAGCCGCGCACTCGTGAGGGCGAACAGATGCGGCACTTCCGCGTGCACGCGTGGGTCAGTGAGGACGATCACGAACTGGTCAAGCTCGAGGCCGAGGCGATTGACAACCTGTCATTCGGCCTGGGAGTGCTGGCCAAGCTGCACAAGGGCGCGCGACTGTCGTTCCTGCGTCGCAAAGTCAACGACGAAGTCTGGCTGCCCGCCGTTGTCAACTACTCGGGCCGCGCACGTGTAGGGCTGCTCTTCATCCTACGGCGCAGCGGGACGTCGGAGTTTTCCGCGTATCGCAAATACAGCGTCGACACGTCTTCGAGCTTCAACACGCCTAAGTAGTACTAGAGGTGATTGATTCGCGAGGCCATGCACGCTGCGCCGAAGCCGTTGTCGATGTTGACCACCGCCACACCGCTTGCGCACGAATTGAGCATCCCCAACAACGCCGCGATCCCCTGATAGCTCGCGCCGTAGCCGATGCTGGTAGGGACAGCAATGACCGGAACGTTCACCAACCCACCGATGACACTCGGAAGCGCACCTTCCATGCCGGCGACGACGATGAGGACGCGAGCGCGACGCAAGCGTTCGTGTTCGCTCAAGAGACGATGCAGGCCGGCGACGCCGACGTCGAACAGACGGTCGACACTGTTCCCCATGATCTCCGCGGTGACGGCCGCTTCCTCGGCAACGGGAAGATCTGACGTGCCGGCGCATGCGATTAATACAGTGCCGACGCCGGCAGGAATATCAGATTGCTTCAACGTGATCGCACGCGCGATGTCGTGATACGTCGCGTTTGGGACGAGGGCTCGCACGGCATCCCAGGCCTCGATCGTGGCGCGGGTCACCAGCAGCGAGTGTCCGCGAGCGACGATGCGTTCGGCCACCGCGGCGATCTGCGACGGCGTTTTGCCAAGCCCAAGAATAACTTCCGGAAAACCCTGCCGATGGTGCCGATGGGTGTCCACGCGCGCGAAGCCAAGGTCCTCGAACGGCGCCGCGGCCAGTGCATCGCGAATGCGGGCGGCGGCGGCATCGGCATCGAGTGTGCCAGCGCGCACCTCATCGAGCATTTGTCGCAGGTCGGATTCAGTCATGGGAAATAGCCGAGAAATCGCGAGAGGAGGCCTCTTTCTTGCATCGGCGGCGCATGAGACTACAATAATCAGCCTATTTCGCGCGCGCAGACTGCATGACGCCTTCAGAGACGCTTATCCTCGCCACGTACTTCTTCGTCCTGGTCATCCTAGCGGTATACGGATGGCATCGGTATTACCTCGTTTACCTATACATGAAGAACAAGGGACGGATACCCGTCCCGGCGGGGAAGCTGGAAGCGTGGCCTGCCGTCACGATTCAGCTGCCTATCTATAACGAGATGTACGTCGCCGATCGACTGATCGACGCCGTCTGTCAGATTGAGTATCCGCGCGAGCTCCTGGAAATTCAGGTCCTGGACGACTCGACTGATGAGACGCGGAGCGTCGCCGAACAGGCTGTCCGCCGCAACGCCGCGCGCGGTGTGGACATCACGTATATCCATCGTACGGATCGATCGGGATACAAGGCTGGTGCGCTCGACGCTGCGCTCAAGGTCGCCAAAGGTGAGTTCGTCGCGATCTTCGACGCCGACTTCATCCCGACCGGCGATTTCCTGACGCGCACGGTTCCGTTCTTCACCGATCCACAGATAGCGATGGTCCAGGCGCGCTGGGGACACATCAACCAGGACTATTCGCTGCTCACGAAGATCCAATCGATTCTGCTCGACGGCCACTTCGTGCTCGAGCATGGCGGTCGCAATCGTGCTGGCCTGTTCTTCAATTTCAACGGCACCGCCGGCATTTGGCGCCGCTCGGCGATTACCGATGCGGGCGGCTGGCAGCACGACACGCTCACTGAGGATCTTGACCTCAGCTATCGCGCGCAGCTGCGCGGCTGGCGTTTCGTCTTCCTGCCCGATCTGATCGCACCCGCCGAAGTCCCGGTGGAGATGAACTCGTTCAAGTCCCAGCAGCATCGCTGGGCGAAGGGATCGATTCAGACGTGCCTCAAGCTGTTGCCGCGCATTCTGCGGTCCAACATGCCGCTGCATGTGAAGGCTGAGGCGTTCTTCCATCTCACCGCGAACTTCAATTACCCGCTCATGTGCGTGCTGTCGGTACTGATGGCGCCGGCCATGGTCATCCGCTACAACATGGGCTGGTACGAGATGCTGATCATCGACGTGCCGCTGTTCTTCGCGGCGACAGCGTCGGTGGCCAACTTCTATATGGTCTGCCAGCGCGAGCTGCACGCTGACTGGATCACGCGCGCGAAGTACCTGCCGTTTCTGATGTCGATCGGCATCGGCCTCGCCATCAACAACACCAAGGCGGTCTTCGAGGCGCTGTTCAACAAGCAGAGCGAGTTCGCGCGCACGCCGAAGTACCGCGTCGAAACCGGCGCCGACGAGTGGATCGGCAAGAAATATCGTCAAAGCTTCGTCGTCCAGCCGATGATCGAACTCGCACTCGGTCTTTACTTCACGGCGACGGTGTTCTACGCACTGGCGAACGGCATCTACGGGACGCTGCCGTTCCTCGTGCTGTTCCAGATCGGATTCCTCTACACGGGCCTGCTCTCGATCATCCAGCAGTACGCGGGTGACGTAGTCCTCAAGCCGGTCGCCGAGGAAGAGATGTAAGAGGCTTTCGACTCTAGGCTTTGGTCTTCAGGCTGGAGCCCAACGCGAACGCTCAGAGTCTGGAGCTCAAAGCCTAGAGCCCAAAGTCTTACCCGTTCGGGTACTTGCTGGGCGCACTGCGGACTGGCAATAATGTCGGGCCGCCGCGCGCCCTGCACGCGGCGCCGACGCGCCCATGACGTCGCGCGAGTCCTTTACAGCCCGCTTGTCCATGTCCTGCCCGGCGGCTCTAGCCGTCACGCTCGTAGTGTTGATGTGCGCGGTCAACACCGCGCGTGTATCGGCGCAGACTCCACCCCCTGACTACGTCCTGTCCGCGTGGGCGACCGAGAAGGGATTGCCACCGGGCGACGTGTTCGCGGTTGCGCAGGACGTTGACGGATATCTCTGGCTCGGCACGCCAAACGGGTTGATTCGATTCGATGGCATGCGCTTCACGCCGTGGACTGCGCTGTCGCCCGACGATGCCCTCCCGAGCGGACCGGTGCACGCGATCGTCGGGTCTTCGGACGGGAGCTTGTGGGTCGGCATTGGCGGCGGTGGCGGCGTCGTTCGCATCCACCACGGCAAGGTCGTCCAGCAGTCGAAATCCGACGGTGCTCCGCCCGGAGTCACGGCGATGATTCAGGACCGTCAGGGGACGATCTGGGTCGCGACCCGCGGCGGGCTGTTTCGCTTTGCCAATGGCCGATGGACCGTCCTCGGTAAAGCGCAGGGCTACACCGGAGCCGACGCGTTCAGCCTCTACGAGGATCGCGCTGGACGGTTGTGGATGGGCACTGCGTCCGG
>DATCXH010000542.1:0-2014 GCA_036565925.1 Vicinamibacterales bacterium | reverse complement strand
GCCGCCGAGAATGTGGAGCTGCCGCTCTCCGAGGCTGGCGCGCCGCGACGTGATCGTCAGGAGCGAACGAAGGCGCTGCTCGAATACGTCGGTCTCGCCGCCAGAGCCGATCATCGGCCCTCACAGCTCTCGGGCGGTGAGATGCAGCGAGTCGCGATCGCGCGCGCGCTCGCCAATAGCCCGCAGCTGTTGCTCGCCGACGAGCCGACCGGCGAACTGGACGAGGCCACCGGCGCACAGATCTCGGCACTCCTCGATCGTGTGAACGCTGACGGGACTGCGCTGGTGATCGTCACCCACGATTCCACACTGGCCGACCGCGCGGCACGCGTGCTGATGATGCGCGACGGGCGGATCGAACACGAGGCGAGGCGATGATCGGACGGCTCGCCCTGCGCTCTTTGACCGCGCACCCGATTCGCAGCGCCGTGCTTGCCGCGGGTTTCGGCGTTGGTGTCGCGGTCATGGCGATCCTGCTGGGTGTCGCCGGCATCGTGCTCGAGCAGGCCCAGGCACCGGCGCTCGCCGGCGGCGGCGATGTGCTCATTCGTCTCAGCCCGCCTGTACCCGCACGTCTGGTCCTCGCCGGCACGCTGCAATCGGATGCGCTGCGATCGCGCATTCGTACCGCAGCGGCCTCGCACACGACGGATCTGTTCCTGCTCCACAACGGCACCGTCACCCGCGTTGCCGCGCAGGGAGGCATTCCCAGTCTCGAGCGCGAGCTCGAGGATCCCGAGACCTCATCGATCGATTCGTGGCAAGACTCTCCGGAAGACACGGCCTGGACGCATGCTGCTCCAGACGTGTTGCTGCGGCAGCTCGATCGCTTTCACGGAATTCCCGAAGGCACGAAGTGGGGAAACTCGTGGGCCGAATGGCTGTACTTCAACGGTCGATCGAACGACGCGAGCTTCTATCTCACCTTTCTCGTTGGGCCTCGTACCGCAAGCGGAGCGCGGACCGCCGGCGTGCGACTGCAGTTGCAGCGCGGTGAGCAGACGGAGTCGTTCAGTGGCCGCGCCGACCTGACCGACGCCGAACTGGCTCGCGCGCCCGATCTCACCATCGGCGCGAGCTCGGTGCGACTCGACGGCATGCGCTACCGAATCCACCTCGACGTCGAGGATGCGCAGGGAAAGAAGGTGGTCGGTGACCTCAGCCTCCAAGCGACCGCTGGACGGCTCGTCCCACCGATCGAAATCACCGGGGCGCAAGGGTGGCGTACTGGCTACGTCGTTCCGGTGATGTCGGGCGCGCTCGAAGGTGCGCTCGATGTCGCAGGCACGCGCGTCTCGCTCGAAGGAGGACGCGGGTATCACGATCACAACTGGGGCTTCTGGCAGGGCGTGTCGTGGCAGTGGGGCCAGGCACAGCAAGGCGATCTCTCGGTGATCTACGGCCGCGTCTTCCCGCCTCCAGACGCCGCCGACCCGCAGACGATCCCAGGGTTCGTCGGCGTCCTCGGCCCTGATGGTCCGCTAGGCTACTCGACGGACGTACGCATCACTGAAGAGAACGACGACCGCGGACAGCCCAAGACGATCAACGTCCGCGCGCGTTCGTCAGCACTGGACCTCGATCTGCGATTCGATGTCGCGTCAGGAGTGACGACGCATATGGGCCAGGGTCCGTTGGCCAACGGTGTGGACTTCCTGCAGATGCGCGGGCAGTACACAGTCAGCGGTCACGCTGGGTCGCGAGAGATCACATTCACTGCTCCAGGCGCAGCCGAAACCTTCCGCGGGAATTGAGTGTGATCTCACAGTGCCGGTCTCAACACGGAGGCGCGGAGGTCACGGAGTCCGCTCCGCGCGGCACCGCCGGATCCGAGACCGTCACTGTGGTTCCGTGAAGCAAGGAGTCTTGACCTCTGCGGCCTCTGTGTTGAAATCCGTAAACTCCGCGATCTCGGTCGCTCAGGATTGCTCCAGTGCATGCCGTGCCGCGATCTGTGCGCGGCGCCGACGCAGCGACAGTTCCTTGAGCGTATCCTCGAGCGGCAGGCGTACCT
>DATCXH010000594.1:0-10047 GCA_036565925.1 Vicinamibacterales bacterium | reverse complement strand
GCCGCCGAGAGCGGCCAATCCGTAATTCAGATTTGCCTGAACGTCTGGCAACGTCTGATTTCGGAAAAAGCGGATGTTGATCTCGCTCGCTTCCATCGACCGTTTGGTTTGTGCAAGGTCCGTCCTCCGATCGAGCGCGTTCCGCACGGCACCGTCCACGTCGACGCTGGTTGGTTGAAACGGTGGAAGTTCGGTCGGCTCGATGCGGACATTCCAGAAGTCAGGCATCGCCGGATCGAACACCAGCGCGCGGAGCGTATCTTCAGCGGTGGCAATTTGTGCCTGCGCAACGATGACCGCCTCCTCTCGCGCCGCCACTTCGGATTCGGCTTCGACGATGTCGATAGGCGGAGTGGTGCCGATCTCGACTCGCGATCGCGTGTTGCGGAGCGACTCCTGCGCAAGCTCGAGCGATTGCTGCTGCACGGCCAGCGAGGCGACAGCATACGCGAGGTTCCAATACGCGTTGCGCACCGTGCGCGTCGTCGAGACGAGTGTTTGCCGCAAGCCGACGTCGGCGATCTCACGATTCTTCTCGCTCACCCACAATTGCTGACGCGTGTTGTCGATCGACCAGCCGCGCAGCATGGATTGTTGGTAGTTGAATGAAAGCGTGGAGTTGATCTGCGGCTTCCAGATGTTCCCGGGATTGTTGCTCGACAAGCGTGAGTTGTCCCAGCCCAAGTCGTAGATACCGCCCCAGGGCAGGTTCTGCGTGATACCGAAGTTGCTCGCGAAATTGTCCTGCTTGAAATTGGCTTCCTGGCTGCCGGTGAACAAGTTGGCGGAGGGGCGCTGAATACTGTTGTTCTGGAACTGTGTGTTGAGTGCCGGGGCCCAGGCGCCGCGCGCGGCCGCGATATTGAGATCCTCAATCTGCGGATCGAGCCGCGAGATTTGTATACCGAGGTTGTTCTCGATGGCGAGCTTCACCGCTTCATCGGCCGTAAGACGGCGGACGGGCCGCCCATCGGTTGCCGGCGCGGGCTGCTGCGCAGCGGGAGCCTGTTGCGCGGCGGCTTGCTGGGCCGCGGCGAGCAAACTGACCCGGCCTCGCGCGTTTCCCCCGACGGCGGACGAGACGTAGGCCTCGGGCCCGGTTGCCGGGGCCTGTGCGGAAACGGACACCTGCGTTCCGAAAGCGGCCGCAATCAGGGCCACGAAGCAGGTTCTGAAAGCAATCGTACGCATCTCTCGGGACTCCAATTGAATCTGATGACGCCTTGCTAGGACGGACGGCCTTAGCCGGATGTTCTCATCATCCCGCAAGGCAGATGTCCTCATTCTGCAAAAGGTATACTCGGCCAGGATGTCTCCAGTTACTGCTGATTCTGTGCTCGACCGCTTCCGTCAGTCAGGAGCGCTGCTCGAGGGTCACTTCCGGCTGACCTCCGGCCTGCACAGCCCGGGATACCTCCAATGCGCGTTGGTTCTGCAGCATCCGGCGCATGCCGAGGCCTGCGGGGCGGAGATTGCCGAGCGGGTCAAGAGCCTGGGCGCGCAGGTCGTGCTTTCGCCGGCGCTTGGCGGAATTGTGATTGGGCAGGAGGTCGGTCGCGCCCTCGGAGTGCGGGCCATCTTTGCCGAGCGGCAGGACGGCAAGCTGATGCTTCGCCGCGGATTTACGCTCGCGCCTGGTGAGAAGGTTCTGGTCGTCGAGGACGTTGTCACCACCGGAATGTCGACGCGCGAGACGATTGATGTCGCGCGCGCAGCCGGAGCGCAGGTGGTCGGTGCGGCCTCGATTATCGACCGCAGCGGTGGTCAGCAGAGTCTCGATGTGCCCTATCACGCGCTCGCCACGCTGTCCGTGCCGACGTATCAGCCCGAGTCGTGTCCGCTGTGTGCGGCAGGTCGACCTGTGATCAAACCGGGATCGCGCGCGTAACCGGCGGGTCCAAAGAACAGGAGCCGCCCTACATCTGCATGAGATGTACTCGCGCTCCGCAGGCGTAGGTCGGGTCTTGTTCTTGAGACCCGACGACCATTTCAATGCGCAATCTCAAACTCACGCTCGCATACGACGGCACCCGCCTCGTCGGCTGGCAGCGGCAGGCCGACGGTGATTCCGTGCAAGGCCTGCTCGAGGATGCGCTCGCACGCTTCGCGGGCGCGCCTGTGACCGTGCACGGTGCCGGCCGCACAGATGCGGGCGTCCACGCGCTCGGGCAGGTGGCGAGCGCGCAGGTGACCTTCACGCACGATGGCGCGACGTTGACGCGCGCACTCAACGCGCAACTTCCTGAAGACGTGCGTGTGTTAAGCGTCGAAGAAGTGACTCCGGAATTTCACGCACGCTTCAGTGCTCGTTCGAAGACGTATCGCTATCAGATTCGCCACGGCAACATCGCCGATCCATTCGAGCGCGCGTTTGTATGGCACATGCCGGAACGACTCAGAGTGGAGGAGATGCGTGCCGCGGCGGGCGTGCTCATCGGCACACATGACTTCGCCGCGTTCCGGAGCATTGGCACCCCGGTTCGCGACAGCGTGCGGACGGTGACGCAGTCGACAATCACCGATGCCGAAGGCCGAATGGCCTACGAGATCTCCGGCAACGGCTTCCTTCGTCACATGGTGCGGGCGATTGTCGGCACCCTGGTCGAGATCGGGCGCGGATTTCGAGACACCGAGTCGATGGCGGCATTGTTGCGGGGTTCTGCACGCAGTGACGCGGGTGCAACAGCTCCGCCCCAGGGGCTGTTCCTGGTCCGTGTGGATTATCATTAAGTCCTTGATTAAAGAAGGATTGCGTCGTGTCGCTTGAGGATCTGCTGGCGTGGATTCCGTCTGGCCACGCTGACGAGAATCTCGCCCGCGAGATCCAGTTCGACCGGCTCCCGGCACACGTCGCCATCATCATGGACGGCAACGGCCGATGGGCGGCGCAGCGGCATCTGCCGCGCGTCGAGGGACATCGCGCCGGCATCGACGCCGTGCGTGATTCGGTCGAGACCGCCGCGCGGCTCGGCATCGGTGTCCTGACGCTCTACGCGTTTTCCATCGAGAACTGGAAGCGTCCGCCCACCGAGGTCGGCACGCTGATGCGGCTCCTGAAGCGTTATCTGCGATCGGAACTGAATACGCTCCTGCGCAACGACATTCGCTTCCGGGTGATCGGCCGGATGGAGGAGCTGGCGCCGGACATTCAAGATGAATTAAAAGTCGCCATCGAACGTACACGCGGCAGCAGCGGGATGCTTTTCAACATCGCGCTCAACTACGGCGGTCGCGCCGAAATCGTCGATGCCGCGCGGCGCGCCATTGAGTCTGGTGTGCGTCCTGAAGATCTCGACGAACAGCGGTTCGCGAGTTTTCTCTACACGGCCGGTCAACCGGATCCGGATCTCCTCATCCGCACCAGCGGCGAGATGCGCGTCAGCAATTACTTGTTGTGGCAGATCGCGTATTCGGAAATCTACGTGACCGATACGCTGTGGCCCGATTTCCGGCGTCGGCATCTCATCGAAGCGGTCCTCGCGTATCAGAAGCGCGACCGGCGATACGGCGGAATCAGCGCGCGAGCCGTCATCGGCGCGCAGTGACCCTATGACCCGCCTCGTCAGCGGAGTCGCGCTCGCGACGGCTGCACTCGTGGCGATTCGCTTTCTGCCTCTCCTTCCACTGCGCGTGCTGGCGTGCGTCGTCGCGGCGCTGGCTGCGAAGGAGTACCTGGAGCTCGTGGACAGCCCGATTCGAGCGGTGGTGCTGGCGATCGCGTTGTGCTGGGTTGTATCCGGCACAACGGTTGTCTCACCGCTGATTCTCCTGACAATGGCTCTGCTCTGGGTCGCTGCAGAAGTGCTGATCTCGAATCACAATATTCAGCAGGCATCCACCGGGATCTTTGCGGCGATCTACATCGGCATGCCGCTCGGGATGCTGGTCGCTGTGCACGGTCTGCTCGGCTGGCGCGCGACCCTCCTGCTGCTGGGGACGGTCGTCGTCAGTGACTCGATGCAGTTCTACACGGGCCGATTGCTCGGCCGTCATCCACTGGCGCCGGCGATCAGCCCGAAGAAGACGATCGAGGGTGCGATCGGTGGTGTGATCTTCGGAACGGCGTTTCTGACGATTGTCGGGGCGCTGGTGCTGCCGTTCTCAGGATACGGCCCCTTGATCGTTCTCGGACTGCTCATCGTCAGCCTGGGCATCTGCGGAGACCTGTTCGAGTCGCGGCTGAAGCGCACGGCGGGCATGAAGGATAGTTCTGCGCTGATTCCAGGTCACGGCGGTGTGCTCGATCGTGTCGATGCGCTGCTGTTTGCTGTCGCTCCGTTTTATCTCTACATTCGAAACATCACGTGAAGCGACTGGCCATTCTCGGTTCAACGGGATCGATCGGCCGGAGCGCGTTGGCCGTGGTGGATGCGCATCCGGAACGATTGAAGGTCGTGGCACTCGCCGCTGGCGACAACGCCCCTGTGCTCGCGGAGCAGGTGCGCCGCTACGCACCTGAGATCGTCGCGATGGCGACGAGCGAGGGTATCGATCGTCTTCGCGCTGGGTGTGGCGCGAACGCGCGTCTGACGATGACCGGCGGCGCTGAGGGTCTCTTGGCGGTGGCCACGCATCCATCCGTGGACATCGTGATCTGCGCCTCATCTGGTACCGCGGGCCTCGAGGCGGTGCTCGCCGCGATTGCTGCGGGTAAAACAATCGCGCTGGCCAATAAGGAAGTGCTGGTGATGGCCGGTGCGCTGGTGACGGCCGCGGCACGGGAACATCACGTCGCGATCCTTCCAGTTGATAGCGAGCACAATGCCGTCCACCAGTGTCTGCACGGACGAGACCAGAGCGAAATCCGTAGGCTCATACTCACCGCGTCCGGCGGACCGTTCCGAGACCTGTCGGCGTCTCACCTGCAGCGGGTCACGCCCGATCAAGCGCTGCGTCATCCGACATGGCAGATGGGACGGAAGATCACCATCGATTCTGCGACGCTGATGAATAAGGGCCTCGAGGTCATCGAGGCGCATTGGTTGTTCGGTGTAGGTGCCGATCAGATTGAGGTCCTGATTCATCCGCAGTCGATCGTGCATTCGATGGTGGAGTTGCTCGATGGATCGGTCATTGCACAACTCGGCGTGACTGATATGCGGCTGCCCATTCAGTACGCATGCTCATACCCAGAACGATGGGACGGCGCCCTCCCATCGCTCGACCTGAGCAAGGCCGGGCGCCTCGAGTTTCATCCACCGGATCACCAACGTTTTCCATGTCTGCAGCTCGCGTATCGAGCGCTCCGAGCGGAGGGGACGCTCGCTGTCGTGCTGAACGCGGCGAATGAGGTGGCGGTGGCCGCGTTCCTCGATGGACGGCTTGGATTCATGTCGATTCCCACCGTGATCGAGCGGACGATGAACGCGCATACCGTCGAAGGCGTCTCATCAGTGGAAACCGTGCGTCGTGTCGACACCTGGGGTCGGAACTACGCCCGTGAAATGGCCGCCGAGTTAGAATTAACAGTCTGAGGTTTTGCTCTTGACCACGATATTGGCGTTCCTGTTCGTGCTCGGCGTGCTGATCTTCGTCCACGAGCTGGGACACTTCCTTGCGGCTCGACGGCACGGCGTTCGGGTTCTGACGTTCTCGCTCGGCTTCGGCCCAAAGATTCTGAAGTTCACACGCGGCGATACCGAGTACTGCATCAGCGCAGTGCCGCTCGGTGGCTACGTGAAGATGGCGGGTGAGAATCCCGAAGATCCCCGCTCCGGCCATCCCGACGAATTCCTCTCCAAAACCAAGTGGCAGCGCTTTCAGATTCTTTTCGCTGGCCCCGCGATGAACATCCTGCTCGCGGTGGTGGTGACGGCATTCGTGCTCGGCATCCAGGGCGTCCGTCAGCCGGTCTACTTTGATGAGCCTGCGTTGATTGGATCCATCGTGTCGGGTTCGCCGGCGGAGCAGGCAGGTTTGAAGCCCGGCGATCGCGTGATCACCGTGTCCGGTGATCAGATTGCCACGTGGAAGGATCTCGAGCTGGCGATTGGCCTGCGCCGGCCCAACCGTGACATGAGCGTGACCGTCCTGCGCGATGGTCAAAACCTCACCATGAACGTGCGGCCGGTCGCCGAGGGCAGGTACGAAGTCAGCGACATCGGCGTGCAGCCGAAAGCGAACCCCGAAATCATGCGCGTGATTGCCGGCGATCGCGCCGAGCAGGCAGGCCTGAAGGCGAAGGACGTCATCCTGGCCGTTAACGGCGAGGCGATGGCTACACGCGCGCAGCTCATTGACGTCATCTCCCGCAGCGGCGGCAAGGCCATTCAGATCACTGTGCGTCGCGACGGTCAAGAGGAGACGCTCACCGCGACGCCGGAGCAGCGCGGCTCTCGAGGATGGCTTGGCGTCGAGCTTCAGGAGCCGACGAAGTCGTTCAAGCCAGGACCCTTTGAAGCGGTCAAGTTGAGCGTCGAGCACAACATCGAGTCGTCAGGAATCATCTTCAGAACGCTCGCCGGCTTGTTCACCGGAGAAACGTCGGTGCGTCAGCTGCAGGGCCCCGTCGGCATCGCGCAGCTCTCCGGCGAGTCGGCCCAGGAAGGGTTCATCACGCTGCTGTCGTTGATGGCCATGTTGAGCATCAACCTCGGAATCCTCAACCTGATGCCGGTTCCCGTCCTCGACGGCGGTCACATCCTCATCATGGCGCTTGAAGGCATTGCTCGTCGCGATTTCAGCATGCAGGTGAAAGAGAAGATGCTGCTGGCCGGCTTCGTCGTGCTCATGATGCTGATGGTGACGGTCATCTACAACGACCTTACGAGGATTAGCTGGATCGAGCGCCTCATGCCGTGGCGTAATTAGCAGAGATTAGCTCGACCACCGAGCGCCGGCGCGCCTGCGCGCTATTCAGAAGAGAGGCACATGATGTCGATTCGCCGCGGGCTCCTCCTGGGAGCCTTGATCGCAGGTCTGGCCGCACCGGTTGCTGCTCAGCAGAGCACGACAGTGACGACGGCGGATATTCAGCGCCTGCAGGACAACATCTACCTCGCCGATCGTGATCTGTCGCAGGCCCGCAGCCGCGACGCCGCTCGCGCGACGCAACTCCAGGCCGAACTCGATGATCTGCGCGACGAAGTGGTGTACCTGAAGGTCAAGCTGCGCAAAGAGCGCACGCTGGCGCGAAGCGAATACGCCGATGTGCGCGATCGCATCGACGATCTCCGTTCGCGCGCACGCGGAGAGACAACGACTCCGCCGCCCGCCTCGTCCTCCTCTGCGGCTCCTGCGTCGGCCCCGGCACCATCGCGGCCGACGACCGTTGCCCCAGGATCACTGCCGGCCGCCGCGCCATCGACAGTGGCCTCATCGTCATCGACGTCAACGGCTTCGACGGCTTCGGCGCGGCCCGCAGGTACCGTGGAGATTCCGGTCGGGACTGAAATGGATGTGCGTCTGCAGAATGCGCTGAACTCAGGCACCAATCAGGTCGAGGATCGCTTCGAGGCGACGACGCTCGTGGATGTCGGTGTGAATAGCCGGGTGGTGATTCCCGCAGGGTCGGTGATGCGAGGCGTGGTCACACAGGTCGAGCCCGCGACCCGCACCAATCGCACCGCGCGCATGACAGTCAGCTTCGATCAGGTGACGGTGAATGGCCAGGCGTACGCAATTCGCGGCACGGTATCGGAGGCGATCGAAGGCTCAGGCATCAAAGGCGAGACCGCGCGCATCGGTACCGGCGCCGGTGTTGGCGCTGTCATCGGCGGCCTCCTCGGTGGGTTCAAGGGTGCGCTCGCCGGTATCCTGATCGGCGGCGGCGGCACTATCGCGGCGACCGAAGGGAAGGAAGTGCAGATACCGCAGGGGTCAGTGCTGCGCGTCAGACTGGACTCGCCGGCGTACATCGCGCCTCCGGCGCGCTGATGGGGCGGGTCTGAAGACCCGCCTCTACGATCCGGGGCGCACCCACCTAAGACGTCGCTCTAGCGACGTCTTTCATGGCCGCGCGAGCGGCCGTGATCGTCTTCTTCACATGGGAATCGGTATGCGCGGCGGAGAGGAACCACGCCTCAAACTGTGACGGCGGGGGGTACACGCCGCGCTTCAGCATGCCTCTGAAGAATGTGCCGTACGCCTGGGTGTTCGCCGCCAGCGCCGACTGATAGTCGCGCACGGGCGTCGCAGTGAAGAACGGCGTCAGCAGGGAGCCAAAGGCGTTCACCTGCACGGCCACTCCTGCTTCGCGCGCGGCCTGTGCTAGTCCAGCGGCCAGCATCGATCCTCGGACCGCGAGATCCCGATACAGCTTGGGCGTGAGGCGTTTCAACGCCCAGAGTCCGGCCGTCATCGCCACCGGGTTGCCCGAGAGTGTGCCCGCCTGATAGACCGGTCCCGCGGGGGCCACCATTTCCATAATCGTGGCGCGTCCGCCGTATGCGCCGACCGGCAATCCGCCGCCGATAATCTTGCCGAGGCACGTCAGGTCTGGCTGAACGCCGAAGATCGCCTGCGCGCCTCCGGCCTGCGCGCGGAAGCCGGAGATGACCTCATCGAAGATCAGCAGACTGCCGCTGCGTGTGCACCGCTCGCGGAGTCCGGTGAGGAAGTCGTCGTTGGGTGGAACCACGCCGATGTTGCCGGCGATCGGTTCGACGATGATCGCGGCGACAGCGCCCTCGTGCTCTCGCAATAACGCATCGACCGACGACAGATCGTTGTAGCGCGCGAGCAGCGTGTCGGCGGCGACCGCGGCAGGCACGCCCGGGCTCGTCGGGATGCCGAGCGTCAACGCACCGGATCCGGCTTTCACGAGGAACGCATCTGCGTGGCCGTGGTAGCACCCTTCGAATTTGATGATCTTGTCGCGCCGCGTAAACGCGCGCGCCACGCGGATCGCGCTCATCGCGGCTTCAGTCCCCGAGCTGACGAAGCGAACGCGCTCGAGCGACGGCATCAGACGCTGCACCAGTTCGCCGAGCTCGTGCTCGAGCGGCGACGGTGCGCCGAAGCTCGTACCACGTCGCGCCGCTGCGGTGATCGACTGCACCAGCCCGCGTGGGGCGTGGCCGTGAATCAGCGGCCCCCAGGACATCACGTAGTCGATGAAGCGGTTGCCATCGACGTCCTGAATGATCGCCCCTGCGCCGCTCTTGATGAACAGCGGTGATCCGCCGACGGCTTGAAACGCGCGAACCGGACTATCGACTCCGCCGGGGAGGATCTGCGTGGCGCGTGCGAAGAGTTTTTTCGATCGAGTGGATGTGTTCACAATGCCCGTGCGGCTTCACGCGCGTAGTAGGTGATGATCATGTCCGCTCCGGCTCGCTTGATGCCGATGAGCGACTCCATCATCACGCGCGGCTCGTCGAGCCACCCACGCTGCGCGGCAGCCTTCAACATCGAATACTCGCCGCTGACGTGATACGCGGCGGTTGGGTAGCCGAAACGATCCTTGACCTTCGCCAATACGTCGAGGTACGGCAGCGCCGGCTTCACCATCACGATGTCGGCGCCCTCTTCGATGTCGATCTCCACCTCGCGCAGCGCTTCGGCGACGTTGCCGGGATCCATCTGATGGCTGCGTCGATCGCCGAACTGTGGCGTGGATTCAGCGGCCTCGCGGAACGGACCGTAGAACCCCGAGCAGTACTTGGCGGCGTAAGACATGATTGCGGTGCGATCGAGACCGCGCTCGTCGAGCGCCTTGCGAATCGCGCCAACGCGCCCGTCCATCATGTCTGACGGCGCGACGACGTCAGCGCCGGCCACGGCGTGCGACAGTGCCGCTCGCACGAGTTGATCGACGGTGATGTCATTGACGATCTCATCGCCCTCGACGATGCCACAGTGACCGTGCGAGGTGTACTCACACAGGCAGACGTCGGTCATGACGAGCAGATCGCGAACCTCGCGTTTGAGCGCGCGTACCGCCGTCTGCACAGGGGCCTCGGGATCGTAGGCCGCCGATCCTTCCGGATCTTTTTTCTCGGGCAGGCCGAAGAGGATGACCGCCGGTACGCCGTCGGCCCTCGTGGCTGCGGCTTCCTTGACGGCCTCGTCCACCGACAACTGGAAGACGCCAGGCATCGAGCCGAT
>DATCXH010000436.1:0-3560 GCA_036565925.1 Vicinamibacterales bacterium | reverse complement strand
CGTTGCGTAGCATCCATAATCCGATCCTTCGCGGCTTCAATCCGGATCCGTCGATCGTTCGTGTCGGCGATGACTACTACATCGCCACATCCACGTTCGAATGGTTCCCGGGCGTACAAATTCACCATTCGCGCGATCTCGTGCACTGGCGTGTGTTGACGCGACCGCTTAATCGGGAGAGTCAACTCGACATGCGAGGAAATCCCGACTCGTGCGGCGTCTGGGCGCCGTGCCTGACGCACGCCGACGGGCTCTTCCATCTTGTGTACACCGACGTGAAGCGATACGGCCGCACGACGACCTCCGGCGCGTCGGGTGCGTCGCTTCGCGACTTCCACAACTATCTCGTCACGAGTGCGCGCATCGACGGAGACTGGTCAGACCCGGTTGTCCTGAATAGCAGCGGATTCGATCCGTCGCTCTTTCACGACGATGACGGCCGGAAGTACCTGCTGAACATGTTGTGGGACCACAGGCCGGGACAGAACCGTTTTGCCGGCATCGTGCTGCAGGAGTACTCACCTGCGGAGCAGAGGCTTGTCGGCACGCGGCACAATATCTTCACCGGCACCTCGCTTGGCTTCACCGAGGGGCCGCATCTCTACAAGCGTAACGGCTGGTACTACCTGATCACCGCCGAAGGCGGTACCGGTTGGGGACATGCCGTTACGATGGCGCGATCGCGGACGCTTCTGGGGCCCTACGAACTGCACCCCGATGTCCACATCCTGACTGCACGTCATCGGCCGGATATCGCGCTCCAACGAGCGGGCCACGCCGACCTGGTCGAGACCCAGTCGGGAGAGACCTACATGGTTTATTTGTGCGGACGGCCGCTCGGCAACCGCGGCCGCTGCACGCTCGGACGAGAGACCGCGATTCAGCCAATGACGTGGGGCGCGGATGGTTGGTTGCGCACGATGGGCGGGGAAGGTATCCCGGTCGTGGAGGTGGGGGCGCCCGCGGGTCTGGCGTTGCAGCCACAGTCCGTGCCGCCGGCTCGGGAGGAGTTCGACACGGGCACGCTCCCAATCGACTTCCAATGGTTGCGGTCACCGCGGCCGGACAGGTTGTTCAGCCTGCACGCACGGAAGGGTAAATTGCGCCTCTACGGCCGTGAGTCGATCGGGAGCCTGTTCGAGCAAGCGATCGTCGCTAGGCGCCAGCAGGGGCATTGCTTCAGCGCATCGACGTGCATGGAGTTCGAGCCGGCGCACTTCCAGCAGATGGCGGGTCTCGTGTGCTACTACAACAGCGCCAAGTTCCACTATTTCTACGTGTCGCGAGACGACGATGGTAAGCATCTCAGAGTGATGTCAGTGCTCCCGGATCAGATCGTCGCTGACGCGTTCACGCCGCCGATCGCCATCGAGAGCGGCCGGCCGATCGAGATGCGTGTCGAAGTGGACTACGAGCGGCTGCACTTTGCGTATCGAATCGGCGGAGGCGCATGGCAGTGGCTGCCGCAGTCGTTCGATGCCAGCATCCTGTCAGACGAGGCCAGCGCGCCGGGGTCGCCGAACTTTACGGGGGCATTCGTCGGTATGGCCTGTCAGGATCTCGCCGGAACGGCGATTCCCGCTGACTTCGATTGGTTCGAATACCGTGAGCGCGAGTACGTTCCTGACGTTTCAACGAAGCAAGGTCTGCACTTGCGTGTAGATCGTGAGCAGGGCCAACCATCCGAACAGCAACGTTGACCACACGAGTGTCCCCGTTCGAAATCCACTGATACGAATCGCTGGCGGCAGCAACGTTCGATTCAATGCGATGAGCATGAACGAATACAGAAACATCATTGTTCCGGCGGTCGACGCAGAGATGACCAGCAAGGTGAGCGGCTGAGAGAAGCCGCCCAGCAAGATCGTGCATCCCACGCCGACCATTCCCCACACAAGCCAGAAATATGTTCGGCTCTCCGACGCGCCGGGAATGTAGGTGGATTTCAGAATGTCCGCCGCGAGACGGCTGGTGTAATCCACGACACCCATGGCCGTTCCGAACAGCGATAAGGCACCCACCGACAGGAACAGTATGCCGAACCACGGCGCGACCGTTCGCTGCAGTTGCTGGGCCTCCATTCTCAGGAACGACACGTCGTTGGGAAGATTCCCCTGGCCGAAGAGGGTGGAGTAGGCGAGCAGCGATGTCAGAGTGATCGTGAGCACAGTGACCAACACGAAGCTGAAGACCTGCTCGACGTTGGCGAATCGCCACCAGCTTCTCCAACGCTCCATGTTGGCGGGTGTGGTTTCAAAGATATAGCTCGTTGCCGCCGTGTGCGTCGCCTCAGATGCGCCGGTCACCGGGCTCACGAGCTTCGGGACGTATTGCCCCATGCCGAATCCCTTGTCGCGGATCCAGTTGCTCTGACACAGATTCTGCGCGCCACCGGCGCCGGCAAAGGCGAACGCACCGAAGATCAGCGCCACGCTCAATTCACGTGGAAGCATGCCGACGCTGGTGAATCCGTCCGGTAGTGCTCGCCAGGCCGCGGGTTCGATCGCAAAGGCGATTCCGAGCACGACCAGCACGAGCACCGCGGCGACCTTCACGAAGATGAGCCGCTCGAGCGCGACGTACACCACCGGCGCCAACGTCAGCGAGACGCCGACGACGAGCAGACTGACGACAGCAATAATGGTTGGATTGCCACCAAACAGATAGCTCGCCAGCGTCGCCGAGCTGATCGCCCATCCCGGCCAGAGATTCCCGAGGTAGCCGAGCACTGCAAACACCAGTCCCCAGTGACGCCAGAAGCGGTTGAATCCGCTGACGGCCGTTTCGCCAGTGGCCAGCGTGTAGCGCTCAATCTCCATGTTGAGAAAGAACTGCGTGACGACGCCGATGAGCGCACCCCACAGCAGTACGAGCCCGACCTGCGAGGCAATGAATGGCCACAACACGAACTCACCGGACGACAGACCCACTCCTCCCGCCACGATTCCCGGCCCGACGAGACGCCAGTAGTTGCGCGGCGGCTCCGGCATGTCACGAACCTGGCGCAGCAGGCGATCCCTCCCGTCGCGTGCTGGCGCTACTTCATTCGCAGTCGCCATCGTGCCTCCGAGTCTCGAGTGCCGCCACGATCCGATCGACGTCGTAGACGCACCCCGCCCACGTGCCACCGCTCGCGCGTTGCAGTGCTGCCCACAGGCGGCTGTCATCGGGGAGTCGCTCGTGGGGCGCGAGCCCGGGATGGCGTGGACGCTCGCGCAGTAGCGTCTCGCAGGTCTTCGCGTCGAGGGTGACGTTGTCCGCACCCACGAGATTGACAGTGCCCGTGAGTGTGTTGCGATCGATCACGATCTCAATGAGGTCGTCGTCTCGAACGCGCCCGATGGGCCCGTCGTCCAGCGCTTCTGGCCCGACGTGACCGATGCAGGCACCGCTCGAAAAGCCGGAGAATCGGCCATCAGTGACCAGTGCGACGTGTTTGCCCCACGGCAAGTAACGAAGTGCCGTGGTAATTTGCGCGGTCTCCTGCATGCCGGTTCCTGACGGCCCGGTGCCAATCAGGACGATGACGTCGCCCTCGCGTACGCGTCTGGTAGACGTTC
>DATCXH010000409.1:0-2135 GCA_036565925.1 Vicinamibacterales bacterium | reverse complement strand
TCGGGCGGCCCGCCGGCGTGAGACCGGCCAGCAGCGCCCGCAGTTTCTCGAAGGGATACGGCTGAAGCTGCAAAAGACGTGAGTTCACGATGGGTAGGGGTTCATCGTATCCCGGGTCGATGGGCGCCACGAACTCCCAACCACCGACCACCAACCAGTCTGTGCCCGGGCGGAACTTACTCTGGAGACGGGCGGAATCTCCCGATGCTCCCGATGACTGCGGCGATGGATCCTTCGATTCGGCCGACGCACGCGCCGAGGTGCCGTTCTTGCAACACGCGCCGACATGGCTGGCCGCCTTACGCTCGTCGTGTGCCTCCTGGCACTTGGTGTCCCCGACATTGCGATAGCTCAATCGAACTCTCGGAATCCGGTGGCGTTGGCGAAAGATGGAGCCAAGGCGCTCGAGGAGCGCCGTTTTGGCGATGCGTTGGAATCATTCACCGCGGCGTCGGCCCTCCTTCCGCGTGACCCGAGCCTCTGCCTGGGCGCCGGCATGTCGGCGTTCATGTTAGGACGCAGTACCGACGCGCAGGAGTGGTTCGAAAAAGCGTTGAAGCTGAACCCGCGCTACCGGAATGCGTCGGAGTGGCTGGGAGAGCTGCACTATCGCGCCGGCCGGTTGAACGAAGCGATTGATGTCTACGAGGAGGCGCTCAAACACTCGCCCGGCGCGACCGAGCTCGAAACCAAGCTCACTCAGTGGCGTGGCGAGGCACAGCGGCACAATGCCTCCTACGAGGCACGCGGCGCACACTTCTCCGTCCGGTTCGAGGGTCCAGGCGACGAACTCCTGGCGCGAAAGGTCGTCGAGCTGCTCGAGCAACAGTACTGGCGGATCGGTCAGACGCTCACGGCGTATCCGCCAGAGCCGATCACCGTCGTCCTCTACACGCAGCAGCAGTTCCGGGACATCACGCGACTGCCGTCATGGACGATCGCCGCGTATGACGGTCGCATTCATGTGCCGATGCGTGGAGCGCTCGAGGAGACCGAGGATCTCGATCGCACCCTCGGCCACGAGTTCGTCCACGCCGTTGTCTTCATGCTCGGCGGGCGGAACGTGCCGACATGGCTGAACGAAGGCCTCGCGACGACGCTCGAACGTGACGGCGTAGAGTACTCGGATCGCGTGCTGGCCAAGACGACCGCGCGGCCATCCTTGCAGCAGCTCCATCGCAGTTTCTTCAACCTCTCGGCTGACGATGCGACGGTGGCGTACGCGCTCAGCGCGCACGCGGTCCGCCGCATGATGACGATACGCAGTCCGGCAGCGGTCGTGACGCTGCTGCAGGACCTCGCGCGCGGGGCGGTGTTTGCCAACGCGTTTCAGCAGAACATCGGGATGCGCTACGAGGATTTCCAGGCGATGATCGCGCGCGACTAACGCCGCGCGCTCACTGATGGTTTAGCCAGCCTTCTTCGAGTGCATGCCGAAGGCCGCGCCCTGCGGATCCATGGCGTTGACGACCCAATCACCACCGGGCACTTCCATCGGCCCGTTGAGTATCTGTCCGCCGTTCGCCTTCACCCGCTCGGCAGCGGCGTGTACGTCAGGCACACGGAAGTAGATCTGCCAGTTCGGCGGAACGTTCGCCATGTTTGCCGGCTTGTTCATGATGCCGCCGATCATGCCGTGCGGGCGATTGAACATCTGGTAGGTGCCCATGTCGCCCATGTCCATCTTCTCGCTTGGCTGCCAGTGGAAGACGTCCTCGTAGAACTTCATCGCCGCGCGCCAGTCGGTGGTCATCAGCTCGTGCCACGAGGCCTGGCCGATCTCTGCCTCCTTCTCGGGACGCTGCTCCGTGCTTGACGGCTCCATGATGTAGAACATCGCACCCTGCGGATCCTGCATCAACTGCATGCGGCCGACGTCCGGAATGGTGATGACGTCGGTGTGCGTCTTGCCACCAAGTTTCTTGATCTGCGTGACCGCGTCCTCGAGTTTAGGCACGCCGATATACATGGCCCAGAACGGCGGCGCCTTCACCTCGGCAGGCTTGGTCATCACGCCACCCACAGATGTCGCCGCATCACTGCCGCCTGCCCCGGGCGACGTCGAGGGGCGATTGAAGGTGGTATACGGCTGGCCCAGGCCCTCGAACGGCTTCGGCTGCCAACCGATCACGTTT
>DATCXH010000001.1:0-2796 GCA_036565925.1 Vicinamibacterales bacterium | reverse complement strand
CTCGTTTCGTTCGGCGTGGCGAAGATGTTCAGCGACTCGATCCGGCGGATCCTCGAGCGGCTCGTCGCTCCCGATCTGTCGGGCGCGTGGCATCGCTACCTGATCTTCGCGCTGTACGTCGTCGGCATCTCCGGCGGCGTGCGCGTCTTCTCGCTCGAGCAGTACGTCAATCCACGCGACCCCAAAGAGCCAGCGTTGGTGCTCAATGCCAATCGGTGGACGCTGGAGGTCTACCGAACGGTAATCGGCACGCTCCAGAGCGCCGCGTGGATGCTCCTGGTTGTTTTCATCTTTCTTCTCATCGCGTACGTCGTCGCGCGCGGGCTGGAGCGACGGAAGGCAAGCAGTCAATGAAGCTACGCTCGACCTCGGAATCGCACCTCGGACAGGTCATCGCCATGGGCGGTGGCGGGTTCTCGATGGAGCCGGAGAATCCGCTGCTCGACGATTACGTCCTCGCCCAGGCCCGTAGCTCCAAGCCGCGCATCTGCTTCCTCGGCAGCGCGAGCGGCGACGCGTCGGCGTACATTGAGAAATTCTATTCAGCATTCAGTCAACAGGCGTGCGAGCCGACGCATCTGATGCTGTTCCACACACCACCACCGGACATCGCCGCGGTCCTCGGCCGGCAGCACATCTTCTATGTCGGCGGCGGAAGCACGCGCAATTTGCTCGTGCTGTGGCGCGAGTGGGGACTCGACAGGATGCTCAAGCGAGCCTGGCGGACCGGAGCCATCATGGCGGGATTGAGTGCCGGATCGCTCTGCTGGTTCGATTCGGGCGTCAGCGACTCATTTGGACCGAAGTTGCAGCCGGTAAGGGCGCTCGGTTGGCTACCCGGAAGTCACTGTCCGCACTACGACGGCGAGAGCGCGCGGCGTCCGGCGTATCACGCGATGATCAAGCGTCAAACGCTCCCCTCGGGTTATGCCGCGGACGACGGAGCAGCGCTCCATTTCGTCGGGCGGAAATTACATCGCATCGTGAGCTCTCGATCGGCGGCGAAGGTCTATCGTGTCTCGCTCGTTGATGATGAGGTAATCGAGCGCGCGCTCGAGACGGATTATCTCGGAAGTTGAGCGGGAAGAGGGAAGCGGGAAGCGCGGCGTGCGGCGTGAGGCGGGCGGTGACTGGACGGCATGGTCAGGGCCCGACTAGAAGAGCTCCGGAAGCCGGCGCGTCACACTTCACGCCGCACGATCGCCGTACGCTGCACGTTCCCGCCTCACGCCGCACGCCTCACGATCGCCGTATGCACGGTCTCACTGAGGAGGTTCGATGGCGCTGCACTGGCGACGAGGGCTTCTGATGTCGACCGCCATCTGGCTGGCGGGAGTGGATCCGGCTCGACCTCTAGCTGCCGCATCCGGTCAGCTCGCGGGCGTTCGAATCGTGGCCCTCCTTGGCGGCGGCCGCATTGTCGTTCTGAATGCCGAGGACGGATCGCAACTCGCTGATCGCATGATCGCCGCGGCCCCATGGACGGCTGGTCTCTCGCTCGGCATGGCGCCGACGAAGGACACGATCTTCGCGGCGCTGGTCGACTCATCTCGAAAAAAGACAGCCGCGGTCGCGATATCGTTGAAAGACTTTACCGCAACACGCGTCGCAGAGATCGCGGACTCGATCGTGTATCGCTGGCTCGTGGTCGGTCCGAGAACCGGCCGTCTGTTTTTCGCTTCGGAAGAAGGCGTCCGAGTCGTCATGTTTGATCCACGGACGAAGAGCCTCGTGCGCTATTCCCCGAGTCGCGATCCCGGTCTGTTTCGCTGGGTATGGTGGCTAGCCATGTCTCCGAAGGAGGACCGGCTGTACTTCAGCTATCACGGGGATGCAACTGGCGTTGACTGGTTGGACGTAAAAGGATCGACGTTCGTGGCCTGTAATGAGTCTATCTCCCGGTCTCCGATTGATGGCTGCGCATCGGCGCACGGCCGCGTCGTGCCCTATGGGACCGGGATGGCGGTGGCCGCCGGTCCGCACGTACTGCTCCTGAACACTCACGGAGGTCAGATTCACGCTTTCGATACGGGGCTCGACCCATACAACCACTTCATGGAATTCGCGGTGGATACGGCGAACAGGGCTGCGTATGCGATTGGGCCATGCGCGTACGCCGGTGGGCTTACGCGAATTCCGCTCACGCTGAGCTCCCCCGTCGACGAATCCGGAACGCTGTTGAACCCATCGGTTTGTGGTGAGCGAATCGTGCTTTCCGATGACGGGCGCTTCCTGGCAGTTGCGTCGGGCGACAAGCTTACGCTCGTGGAATCCCGCACTGGTGCGGTCCTACGAACCATCGTCCTGTCGGCCCCCGTTGTCGACGTACTGTTTGCAGGCTCCTGACAGGCGCCTTCCCGCCTGACGCCTCACGATCGCCGCACGCTATTGCCACACGCCGCACGTCAGTGCGGTCTCCACGCCGCATATGACACTCCGAGCGCAATCACCTGCCCCTTCGGTCGCGACCGAACACCCATCTCCCGCTCGATGCGAAAGTCGGCGCGCATACGGAGCCGAGGAATCGTCAGATCAATCTCCGGCCCGAGCGCATACGTGCGTGCCCACTCGTGCCTGAGTGCTGCCGGAATGTCAGCGCCACGATCGCGCGTCGTCTGCCAGAACGCGTAACCCGCGATCCCGACGACCACGACCTTCGCCACGCCGATTCCCGCACCGCCCTGAACCTGCACGCTGTTTCCTTTGCGAATGTCGATGTCCCGCTTGCGCGTGTTCAGATCGTAGCTGATGAGCGCCGACGCTCGGCTCGTGCGCGTCGAATCGAAATACGCGGCG
>DATCXH010000003.1:0-4659 GCA_036565925.1 Vicinamibacterales bacterium | reverse complement strand
GGTTGGGACTATCCGGCGCTACGTGACGTGCTGAACGCGCGTCGCATTCCACACGTCTGTTTGCGTTGCGATCCGTACGAGAGGCCAACCCCAGACGATCACGCAGCGCTCGATGCGATGGTATCCGCTGCCTCGCGACTGCAGGAGGCGAGGCATGGCTGACGGGCAGCTCGAGGCGACACTCGCGGCAGCGGCGTTCCAGAAGCAGTGGTTTGCCGACCTCCGTCGTCGTGTGTTCGACGATCGTCAGCCGTACGCGCTGCTGCAGGCAGACGTGCCATTCGAGCTGTTCGACCTCGTGGATATTCCCGCGGTCAGCAACCAGTGGTGGGCGGCGATCATTGCCGCGAAACGCCAGGCGCCGACGTTTCTCGACGCCATGGATGCCGACGGCCTTCACGGTGATCTGTGCCGCTATTGCAGTCTTGGCTACGCCTCGACACGCTATGCAGGCGCAGGTGACGCGCCCTGGGGCGGACTTCCGCCGCCCCGGCTGTTGTGCGCCCGACTCACCTGCGACTGCATTCATCGGGTGTTCGAGTTGTGGTCCAGCACATTCGGTGCGGAACTCTTCGAGATTGATCATCCGGGGGCCGGTGATCTGCCCCCGCGTTGGTGGGAACTCGGCCGGCACAACTGGCGTGAGCTGGTCGAGCCGCATCGGCTCGCCTTCGTCGTCTCCACGCTGGAAAGACTCGTCGAACGTCTCGAGGCGATCAGCGGCCGGGCGCTCGATCGCGACGCCCTGCGTGAGCGTCTCGAACTGGTCAATCAGCAGGAGGAAGTATTCGACGCCGTGCGCCGGCTGATCGCTGCGGCGCCGGAGTGCCCGGTGCGGATGACGGAGCAGATCTCCAACGTGATGGCCACGCAGTGGGTGCGGGGCAGCGGGTGGGCGCTCGGCCACGCGCGCGCGTTCCACGACGAAGTGAAGCAACGCGTGGACGATGGTGTGGCGGCCTGTCCGGGGGAGCGTGCGCGACTGATGTGGATCGGCGTCGGCCTGTGGCACGACACCGGCTTCTACACTGCGTTCGAGCAATCACACCGCGCGGTCTTCGTCTGGTCGATGTACCTCGCATTTGGTCCGGACGGATACATCCGCTATGGCCTCGACGACCCGATGGCGGCGCTGGCCAGTCGCACGGCGAGCTTCAATGAATATCTGCACAATCCACCATGGGCCGCCGAGTGGATCGTGCACCAGGCACGCGAGCATCGGATCGACGGCGCTCTCGTCCTGCGTCCGCGCAGCATGAAGCCGGCGGCGACCGGGCGTCTCTTCATCGAGCGTGCGCTCGAGGACGCCGGTATCCCGGTGCTGCCGATCGAAGCTGACGTCGTCGATGCGCGCGGGTGGGATGCGGACGGCGCGCGAGCCCGCGTCCGCTCGTTTCTCGACACACGGGTGCTGCAGTGACGACGACCGTCGTGCAGGCGTCTTCGGCGAAGTGGGTGCTGCCATTCGCGGCAACGCTCATCGCGATGTTTACGTTGCAGTTGTCGAACCTCGGGTTCTCGCCGCTCCTGCCCTCGATTCAGCAGGAGTTCGGCATGAGCTACACGCAGCTCGGACTCTTCACTGGGCTGTACGGATTGCTGGCAATGCTGCTCAGCGTCCCGGCCGGGGTCAGCGCGAAGCGCTTCGGTGAGAAGCACGTGCTCGGCATCGGCCTTCTTGGTGTCGCGGCAGGCAGTGTGCTGCTCGGAGAAGCCTGGAGCTTCGGTTCGGCGATCGCGTTCCGCGGTCTGACGATCTTCGGCTACCGATTTGCGTTTGTCAGCGTGCTCATCGCAGTCGCGCTCACCGCGCCGCCATCGCTGCGCGGCCGTACGATGGGCGTGCTCGGAGCGACGTCGGCGCTGGCGTCCGTCATCGGCGCTCCGCTCGGGGGTATGCTCGTCGGCGAGTTCGGCTGGCGCCTCGCCATCCTCGGCTATGCGGCGATGGCGGTGCTCGGCGCAACCGTGTTCTGGCTTTTCTATCGGCCCACGCCCGATGACCCGAACGACTCCGGTCATCGGCCCACATCCGATAACGCCACGGGGGCCGACGCGCGCACGGTGCACAGTGGGGGGAACCGGAGCGCATTTCTGTCGCCAGTCGTGTGGATGATTGCGCTGATCGTCGGCCTCGGCGGCTTTGGCCAGTTCACCGTGACCTACTTCGTCCCGAGTGTGGCGAAGGCGCTGTATGGTCTCGACGCGGCCGCGGCAGGAGTGATCATCAGCACCGGGTACCTCACCGCGATTGTGGTGAACCTTGGCGTCGGCCTGCTCGCCGATCGCTTCAACAAGCTCGTTGTGCTTGGCCTCGTGTTCATCATTCTGTCCGTCGCATCTGCGTCGTTGGCCATCGAGAACCTCATGATGTTCCGCGTCGCGACGGCGACGGTGATCGGATTCGGTTTTACGGCGGCGAATCAGTTGTACGGCCTCGGCGGCTCGGTGACGCCTCGTCACGAGGCGGGTCACGCGATGGGCGTCGTCAGTCTCGGCGCCGGCTTGTTTGGATACTTCGGTCCTCAGATGCTCGGCATCCTGCGTGACCTGACCGGATCATTCGCGGCGGGCTTCTACATGGTGGCCGTTGCCGACGTCCTCACGCTGACTCTCATTGCGGTGCTGTACCGGATGACACGAGGAGCGACACATACATGAACCGCCAATTCCTGACGTGCATGAGCGCGCTGATTGCGCTGACCCTCACCATCTCGGCGCAGGGCCCGTCACCGCGCGGCACCGGTGATCAGCGCCGGCAATATGTCTTTGCGCCGACGGGCCAGCAGATGCCGTATCGCGTCTACGTGCCGAAGACGTGGGACGGCAAGGCGTCGCTGCCGATCATCTTGATGCTGCACGGCGCCGGCGCAAACGAGGGCACGTATCTGGATCAGGCCGATGGCCTGCTGATGAAGCTCGCCGAGCAGCACGGCTACATCGTCGTCTCGCCGCTCGGGTTCACGCCGCTCGGTGCGTATGGAAATCCCCTCCGACTGCCGGCGGTTTTCGGCCAGACTGCAGCCGCCGCCTCGCAGCGCGCTGCGGTCACGCCGGCGCGTCAGCGCGAGCTCGATCTCAGTGAACTCGAGGTCATCACCGCACTGGAGATCGTGACCGAGGAATACGGCGCCGATCGCGCGCGCACGTTCCTTGCAGGACACTCGATGGGAAGCGGAGGCGCATGGCACCTCGCGGCCCGGTATCCCGAACGATGGCGCGCTGTCGCGCCGATGTCGGGACCGTTCGTCGACGAGGCGACGTATCCATTCGATCGGATTAAGCGACTGCCGATCTTCATGACCGAGGGCACCGGCGCAACGCCGTCGCTCGAGGGCAGCCGCGTGCTTGCGCGTTATATGAAGGAACGCGGTTTCGCGTTCGACTACCTCGAGGTGGACGGTAATCACGGAAGCATGGTGCCGATGGTGTGGCCGCGGATCTTCGAGTTCTTCAACCGTCACGCGCGGTAGGGTGACTGTGTCGATCCACTTGACCCGTGCGGTCATCACCAGTATTGGACTGCTGGCCATCGCCAGTGACGCCGCCGCGCAGGCGCCGCAGGAGATCCGCCTGTGGCCCGGCAAAGCTCCGGGCTCAGAGAGGTGGACCATCCCCGAAGCGACGACGACCTCACCTACCGGGGATCGGACGATCACCAACGTCAGCGATCCAACGGTGACAGTGTTTCTTCCCGCAGCGGCCAGCGCAACCGGAACGGCCGTTGTCGTCGCTCCCGGCGGAGCACTGCGACTCCTCGGCTGGGACAACGAGGGCGTCAAGGTCGCGCAGTGGTTGAACAGCAAAGGCATTGCGACGCTGGTGCTGAAGTACCGGACGCTGCAGACGATGCCGGCGAGCGGCCGCGGGCGCGGTGCGCCGCCACCGGGTGTTGCAGCTGCTGTCGGGGCGCCGCGGAAGGAATTGGAGATTCGTAACGGCAACGCCAACCCTGAGCCCGACGATCCGGCGCTGCGTGAGGTGCTGCAGATGGGAATCGCCGATGCGCAACAGGCGCTTCGTCTGGCGCGACGGAACGCGGCGCCCTGGCGGATCGATCCCGCACGCGTCGGCATCATGGGATTCTCTGCAGGCGGCGGCATCGCAGTAGGGACTGCGCTCGCCGAGCGATCGGACGCGTCGCCGGACTTTCTCGTGTCGCTCTACGGACCATCGCTGCAGGACGTCAACGTGCCCGCGCACGCGCCGCCGCTCTTCATCGCGGTCGGTTCATCCCACTTCAACGTGACCAACGGCTGCCTCGCGCTCTTTGCGGCGTGGAAGGCCGCAGGCAAGCCAGCAGAGATCCATGTTTACGACCAGGTCAGCGCCGGCTTCGGAATGAATAAGCGCGGGCTGCCCGTTGATTCCTGGAGCGACCGGCTGCTCGAGTGGCTCATTGCCAGGAAACTCAGATGACCAGACGAAGATTGATCAGCGATGGGAAGTGTCTCTGGCCTGTCCCGGTACTTCTCGTGGCACTCGCCGCCATTCGTGTGGGTGGTGTTGACAAAGTCGCCGCCCAGCAGATCGTTCCAGGTGCTGCCGCCTGCACTGCGCTCGCTGCGCCTCTGTTCCCCGGTGTTGCGACGCTGACCGCGACCTACGATGCTGGATCGGGGGGACAGCCGGCGCAGTGCGTCGTGCGCGGGTCGGCCG